>JBLHUR010000102.1:0-21905 GCA_047629805.1 Akkermansiaceae bacterium
ACTGAGAACTCCCAGCACGATGAGAAGCCGAACCCAATTTCGGTCTCTTGGTTTGGATGGCTGTGCGACGGGGTCCTGCCAGCGCAGATAAGATAAGAAGACGATGACAGGAGGAACGAGCCAACCGTAGTCATAGTAGGTTCCTCCTTCCCAACTTGGCGCGAGGACAAAGCAAAATTGTAGCCACAAAAGGGCTAAGAAAAGCAAGCCGGGAATCACCCGGCTTTTTTCTTGGGTTGGTATGGAGCTGGTGCGCATCGTCTCTCATCTTCGAAGTCGTTCCTCACTTCGGTGAAGTCTTCGGGAATGTTCCCGCGAGTCGAGTGAAAAAAAGCGGGCTGTCTGCTTGAATTTAATTCCCACTCGTCGGGTCTCATCACTGGTATGAAAAATTTGAAAAAGTTGATGAAATTGATCGCGGCCGTTCTGATCGGAGCGATGGGAGTAAGCTGTAGCACAAGTTATGATTCCTATGGAAACCGTCGTCAGTCGGTGAGCCCGGGCGGAGTTGCGGTGGGTGCCGTTGCCTTGGGAGTCCTGGCCTACTCGATTGGTAAAAACAAAGGGAAGCAGAAGGAGCATCGTCGCCATACCAGGGGCTACGATGATCATCGATCCTCCCATTCAGGACACGGTGGTTACCGCAATCAAGGATATGATCGCGGGAACTATGGCAACGACTATTGTCGTTAAGACTTAGACCAAGGCCGCCTTGATTGCCTTGATTTCCTGCGCGGCACAGGCCTCTGCGTCGGGCTTCGGGAAGACTTCGGCTGAGAGGTAGCCGCTGTAGCCGCTGAGTTTGAGCGCGGCCACGATGGGGGCCGGATCAGTGTGACCCATGCCCATGGCGCAGCGGTTGGAGTCGGCGAAGTGGACATGGCCGGTGTGCTTTCCGGCATCAAGGATGGCTTGGGCGACGTCGGACTCCTCGATGTTCATGTGGAAGAGGTCAGCGAGGAGGACGATATTCTCGAGTTCGTTGTCCTCGATGTATTTCGCGCCTTCGGCAAGGTGATTAATGAGGTTGGTCTCGTAGCGATTGAGAGGTTCGTAAATAAAGGGAACCTTGTATTTTGCAGCGGCGGCACCAGCAGCTTTGAGTGCGTCGGCGAGCCAGGCGAGCGCTTGGTCGCGGGAGATCTCACCCCCCCATTTGCCTTGCATCGATCCGAGAATGGCGGGAGCACCGAGTTGGCCGCCGAAGTCGATCATCTTGATGATGAAGGCGAGGGCTGCTTCGCGCTTCGCGGGATCGGGGTCGGTGAGGGAGAGGCCGTGCTTGACCATGCCGGCACCGGTGCCGACGGCGGCGATGCCGAGGTCGTGCTCTGCCGCGAGGGCTTTGACTTCATCGACCGTGATGAAGTCTGGTCCTGGGAAGAAGAGTTCGACCGCGTCGTAGCCGTGTTTTTTAGCAGCGGCGAAGCCCTCGGCGAGTGGTTGGTGAAAGACGAAGGGGCCGGCTGCGGCTTCGGGGACTTGGGAGAGTGTGATCGCTGATTTCATGATGTGGGAAGACCTGGGAGAGGCTCTTAGTCTCTTGGAGTGAAGTTGATTTACGGAGAAGGACGAAGAAGCTAAGACTTTTTACGATCCTAGACCGATTCGAGGACAACGTTGCCGTAGGCGGTGGGGTCGCCAGTGCGGATGAGGCCGATGGCATTTGGGACGAGTTTTTTAAAGTCGTTGTGGGGAAGGCGGGTGACTTGAACCTCGGGGAAGAGGCCTTTGAAGCCGTCGAATTTGGCGTCGTAGTTTGAGACGACCTCGGCCGGGTTGGTGCTTAGGAATTCCTCGGCTTGCCAAATTTGGCCGACTTTGAAGTTGTCCTTGAGGACCTCGAGAAGATCGGTGATGAGCGGGACTCCTTTGATGAGGCTGAGATCGACGACTTCAATCCCGTGATAATAGGGGAAAGCCCAGTCGGCGATCACGAGGGTGTTGGTGTGGCGGATTCGTGAGAGGAGATCGTTGACGGCGGGGTTGAGAATTCCTTGCTGGATCATAGCTGGAAGGAATTTGTCAGACTGATTACGAAAGGCCAGCAGAAATCAATCGAGGTCTGGATATGAGCCGAGAATTTTGACGAGGGAGCAGTGGGTTTCGAGGGTGTCGAGGGCTTCTTTGACCTCGGGGTCGTGGCAGTGGCCAGCGAGATCGACGTAGAAAATGTATTCCCAGTCTTTTTGTTTGGAGGGGCGACTTTCAATCTTCGACATGTTGATCGAGAAGGAATCGAAGGCCTGGAGGGCTTTGACGAGCGAGCCGGGTCGGTCGTGGACAGAGAAGAGGATGCTGGTGCGGTCCTTGCCGGTTGAGGGGCAGGTTTCTTCGCCAATAACGAGAAAGCGGGTCGTGTTGGTGGCGCGGTCCTGAACGGCTACGTCAAGCATGGTGAGACCATAAAGCTCGGCGGCGAGTTCTCCGCCCATCGCGGCTGCTCCTTCGGGCGCGCGGTCCCGCGCGATCTGAGCGGCTTTGCTGGTTGAGGAGACATTCACGAGGTCGGCCTCGGGGAAATTTTGCAAAATCCACTGGCGGCATTGGCCGAAGACCTGTGGGTGGGAGTAGAGAGTTTTGATCTCCTCACGTGGGATGCTCGCCATGAGCCCGTTCTCAATCCGGAGGAGAATTTGTGCGCAGATTCGGAGAGGGGATTCGACGAAGAGATCAAGGGCATGGGAGACCGCTCCTTCGGTCGAGTTCTCGATGGGGACGACGCCGTAAGAGGCCTTGCGGCGGGTGACTTGGTCGAAGACTTCGGCGAAGTTGGCGAGCGGCTGGTATTCCACGGAATGGCCGAATTTTTTGAGAGCGGCTTGGTTTGTCCAAGTGCCTTCCGGCCCGAGGTAGGCGATTTTCAAGTCGTCTTCCAAGTGGAGCGCGCAGGACATGATTTCGCGGTAGATGGCGCGAACCGAGTGATCGGGCAGCCGGCCCGCGTTCTTTTTTTCGAGGGCTTTGAGGAGGGCGTCTTCACGTTCGGGAGCGTAGATTTGGAGACCTTCCTCTTTCTTAATGACCCCGACTTCGTGGACGGCTTGGGCGCGCTCCGCGAGGAGGTCGAGGAGCTGGGTATCGATTCGGTCGATTATCTTGCGGATGTCGTCGAGTGGCATGGTTTCGGTTACCGGGTTATTGAATTTCTAATGATCGGGTTGAGACTCATGGTCTGCCGCTTGAGGCTCGAGAGGAGCAACTTCGGCAGGTCTTTCAACGGCGGAGAGGGCGAGTTGGGTTTCGGCTTCATGGGTGGAATTTTCTTTTTTTTGTGCATCGTCACCCTCGGGTTCGTCCCCAGTGCCGTCGGGGAGTTCGACTTTGCGGAGTTCTCCGATGTTGGGGAGGTCCTCGATTTCGGTGATGCCAAAATGCTCAAGGAAGAGTTCGGTCGTGGCGTAGAGAAGGGGCCGGCCGGGGAGGTCGGCGCGGCCGGAGATTTTCACGAGTTCGCGATCGAGGAGTTTTTGGAGCATGCCATCGCAGGAAACGCCACGGACGGCCTCAAGGGCTGACTTTGTGACGGGTTGGCGGTAGGCAATGATGGCGAGCGTTTCCATGGCCGGAGGGCTGAGACGCTCGGGCTTGCGACTGGGGAAGAGGAGTTTGACGAAGCCTGCGTAGTCCGCTTTGGTGTAGATCTTCCAGCCTTTTGCGCCTTCGGAAACGACGAACGACCGACCGCTGGTTTCGTAAATCTTATTGAGATCGTTGAGGGCGGTGGCCACTTCTTGGTCGGTGGCGAGAGCGAGGGCGGCGAGATCAAGAGCACGTTCGGGGCTATCGGGAGCGAGAGCGTTTTCGGGGTTTTCGGTGATGGAATCCTCGGAAAACTCAGCAGCCCGGGCGCGAACGAGGCGTGCCAATTCGGACGAAGGCAGGGGGGATTCCGAGGCAACGAGGAGGGATTCGAGGATTGAAGGAAGATCCATAAAGCGGGGCGCAGCCTAGGAGGCTGGCGGGAGAATTCAAGAGCATGGTGGTTAAGATAATAAAAAGGAGCTGGAAAATCAGCTTGCGCCGGGGTCGCAAAACATCTAAGTGTCCCGACCTTTGCATAGTTTAGAGGTCTGATCAGACTAAAAATTATAGAAAAGAATCGTCCCCCAATACTCAATCCATGGCTAAAAAAGTTGCTAAAAAGAAGACTGCTAAGAAGGCGGTCAAAAAGGCTCCTGCGAAGAAATCAGGAAAGAAGGTCGCGCAGAAGGCTCCGGCCAAGAAGACCGTAAAGAAGGTCGCTGCGAAGAAACTCGTAAAGAAGGTCGCTAAAAAATCGGTCAAGAAAGTGACCAAAAAGGCCGCCAAAAAAGCTCCAGTTAAAAAAGCTCCAATTAAAAAAGTAGCTCCCAAGGCTGGGAAAGTGACGAAAGCTGCCGTGAAGGTTGCCAAGAAGGCCACCAAGCGAGTCGCGCGCAAGGCGGCCAAGGTTGAAGTAGATCTCCCTCCAGTGGTGGTGAAGCGCAAATACGTCCGCCCCGAGGAGGTCGCAAAACTCTCTCTTTTTGAGAAGAAACAACGTCAGCGCCTCCTTGACCTGCGCGATCAGATCACGGATTCGATGTATGGCATTCAGAATGACACCATCAAAAATGGTGCCGAAGGAGCGGACACGAGTGGTTCTGGCATGCACCAAGGAGATGCCGGGTCGGACGCTTATGATCGCGACTTTGCTCTCACGATGCTTTCGAAAGAAGCCAATGCTCTTGGCGAAATCGAGGAAGCTCTCCAGCGTCTCGAAATGGGAACCTACGGGATCTGCGAGGAATCGGGGGCCAAGATTTCGAACCCGAGACTTGAAGCGATGCCCTTCGCCCGTCTCACGGTGGAACGCCAGGCCGCCAAGGAGCAGGAAAGCTCCACCCGCGACTTCTCAGGTCGCAATTTCGGCTACAACTAGAACTCGCGCAAATTTTGCGCATTCGCGATGGTAACCTTTTCAGTCGCGCTTGCGTACCCTGAAAGAAGAAGGCACTGTCACAGGCCTTCAGAACTATAAACACTATGAAAAACATCCTTCCCATTGCCGCTTCCTGCCTCCTTGCCGGAGGAGCTGTCGGATATATCGCTGGAAATTCCGGAGGCAACTCGGAAGACTCCGAGCAAGCCTCAGTCCCTAGGGAATCGGTCTCCGCCGGGAGTTCCCGTTCTGTCTCGAGGGCTGGATCTGGCGCAAATTCCGCTTCGAGATCCGATAAGCCTCAGACTTATGCTGAGGTTGCCGCGACACCCGGGCAAACGGCTCGCTTGCAGGCTCTCGTCGATCTTTATTCAGGTTTAAGCGGCGAGGGATTTGTCAAGGAAGCCGATAAGCTCAAGGATCTCCCGTTTAACGAGCAAATCCTAAGTGCCTACGTTCTTTTTTCCGCTTGGGCTGAAAAATCACCTTACGAAGCTCTGGATCACGCAAAAACAAAGATGGGAATGACAGGGGCATTTGTGAAGCCCACGATTCTACAGAGCTGGGCTGCCACCGATCCAAAGGCTGCCGCTCGCTACTATGAGTCAAATAAATCTGATTTTGCGATGATGGGCATGATGGGGCGTGGAGGTGGTTCTTCCGGTGCCGGAACGATCGCTGAGGAATGGGCCAAACAAGACCCGGAAGGTGCACTCGCTTGGTCCAAGACCTTGGAAGGTCGGGATGGTGAGCAAGCTACCGTAAAAGCGCTTTCCCAAATTGCCTCCACCGATCCGGAAAGGGCTTCGGGTTTGACGGCGGGCCTGACTGGAGATTCTCTTTCCAAGGCTAATAGCTCTATCGCGGCAGAGTGGGCCAAAAAGGATTGGCCTGCGACCGAGTCATTTATCGAAAATCTCCCCGCAGATCAGCAAGGAGCCGCCCTCGGAGCTGCGGTGGAAGCCCTTGCGGGCGAGAACCCCATGCTAGCCGCTACCAAGGCTCTCGAAATTCCGGAGGGTGAAGCCCGTGACGAAGCCGTGGAAAGCGTTGCTGAGTCCATGTCTCGCGAAAATCCCGCTGAAGCTGCTGATTGGATCGTGAAGAATGGAACGGAAAAAGCGCAGAAAGATGCGATGCGCGACGTCATGGGAAATTGGGTGAATCAAGATGCGGTAGCTGCAAAAACATGGGCTGTGGAGCAGCCTGAAGGTGCGCTTCGTGATTCCGCTGTTTCTTCTTTTGTGATGAGCGACAGCAAGGGAGATCCTCAAGAAAACATCCAACTTGCCGAATCGATCTCCGATGAAGGTTCACGTGGATGGGCCATCGGGATGACCACGATGCGCTGGATGGGCCAAGACAGCGAAGCCGCGACGGACTATTTGCAAAGCTCCGATGCGATCGATGAGCGCATGAAGGAGCGTATTTTAAACCGCGGTCAGGGCGGACGAGGCCGTTAAAATTTCTGTCCCTCAAATTTGACACTCTGCCGAAAGATTCCCATCTTGTTAAAAGAACGAGATGGGAATTTCCGATAAAAACTACGCGCTCGCGCGGATCGACCTCCCGGGTGCCAGCACCCGGGGGTGGCAGGTCCGCCTCCAGCGTCGTGGCGTGAAGTTTGCCAAATACTTCGGCGACCGGATCTATGGGGGTGCGGAGGAGTCCCTGATGGTTGCTCGACAGTGGCGCGATGACTTGCTGCACAAGATGGCGGCCAATGAGCTGGCGCGCATCTGCACCCGCTCGACTCGTAATCGTTCCGGGGTCGTTGGAGTTTCCAAGGTGTCCGCAGTCACCAATGGGGCGACCTACGAATTTTGGCAGGCGACCTGGTCACCCGGGGTTGGTCGCCGGCGTTGTGTCAAATTTTCGATTCGTCGCTATGGTGATCGCGAGGCCTTCCGGCTCGCGGTGGTGGCCCGTGAAGAGGGAGTGGGATTCTAAATCGGCATTCTCTCATTACCGTTCTTGCCAGATGGCTAAGGACTTGTTTCTCTTTTCTTATCCATGGCCAGCCCCTCCGAAATTGTCTGTCGTCCCACCAAGTGGTTCATTTGGCGCGCTCTCCTCATGCTTGTGATGTTCGGCGGATTTGGCTTTTACTTCCTCTACGATTGGAAGGTTGGCTATCCCGAGAAAAATTATATTATCTCCAATTACGATGCCTTCAACGATGCTGGAACGGCTTGGACGGTTGATGAAAATCGCAATGACTGGAAGGCCTTCGTCGAGAAACAAAGCATTCCATTTCGGGATGAAGAGGGGATTTATCCGCTCGATACCGACCTTGAGGAAAAGTGGCCTGCCCTTCTTGCCACAATGTCTGGAAACGGGAATGATGAGGAACTTTGGAAAAAATTCAGTGGTGAGAAAGGCTGGCCCCAGAAGATTGATCCAATCGAAGATTTTAAAGCGGCCTACAAGATTGGCCAGCAGCTTATTGCCGCCTTGGTTTGTTTCGCTTTGACCGCAATCGCGCTCTTCTTTCTCTTCCGGACGAAGTCCCGCGTGATGAAGGTCGATGATCAGGGATACTACCCTCCAGGTGGAGGCCTCATTCCTTTTGGCAACATCACGACTCTCGATAAAAGAAAGTGGGAAACCAAGGGGCTAGCCACTTTGACCTACACCGAGGGTGGGGATGAGAAAAAAGCGAAAATTGACGGCATGGTTTATGGGCAGTTCAAGTCGGAAAATGGAGCTCCAGCAGAGGCTCTTTTCCAGCAGGTTCTTGCGAATTTTGAGGGAGAACTTATCGAAATGGTTGTCGACGACGACGACGAGGGAGAGGGCGATGAACAAGGGGGTGACGAGGCTGAAGAGCTTGTCATTGACGACATTTCTAAGGAGAAAGAGAACAACGGTTGAATTTTAGGAGTTGCCAATCGCGAAGACTCCCAGTAATCCAAAAAAAGTTATGGCAGAAAATATCCAAGAAAAAGTCACTGAAATCATCGTGGAGCAACTCGGCGTCAGCGCCGACCAGGTGAAGCTCGAGTCCAAAATGATCGAAGATCTCGGCGCCGATTCCCTCGACGCTGTTGAACTCGTGATGGCTGTTGAAGAAGAGTTCGGCATTGAAGTGCCTGATGAAGACGCAGAGAAGCTCGTTTGTGTGGGTGACATTGTTTCCCACGTCGAGAAAGCTCAAGCATAGGCTTTGCCTCATCGGCGCAAACAAAACCTTTCAAGTGGCAGGTTCCCATCGGGAACCTGCCCTTTTCATTGGTAACCTTTGCGATTTTAAGCGATAGTTCCAACAGCAAGATGCTTACCCCTGACAACTTTCAATACGCGATGGAGACCACCAAGGTCCTCCACGAGCCAGCCCGTCGGATTGAGACCTTTGGGATGACGCGCTTTGAATTTGAGATCCTCAGCGAGCCGATGGATAGCGTGGGCAAAGTCTGTATTCGTCGCGGTGAAGTTCAGGCACAAAAGCCGCAGCTCATTAAGCCGGACGGTTTCACCGAGATCGATCTGGAGGGATTTGATCCCAAGGTTCTGAAGGTCATTGAACATTTGAAAGAGCAGGGGCTGGATCTGAGTTTTCTCCAGTATGGATTTCAGTTCAAACGCTCGGATGTTTCCGAGGAAATTATTCACGACCGGCTTGAAAACGTCTGCGACAAGGCTCTGGAAGCGGTCCGGGTGTCTGGAAACCCGTCCCTCGCCATTATCCAAAGCGTGGACGATGCTTGGGAGGTGGGAATTATGAAATTCACCCTCGATATGATCATGAAGTCGACTGACATCAATCGGTTCGATTTTAAGCGACGCGGCCTCCTCTAATTCGGCGACACCGACATGAATGGCATTTTGACTCTCATCAAGATTTTTGCGGCGATCCTCGTTCTCGCAATTCTTGGTGGCCTTGTGTTTTTTCTTCAGAAATTCCGTGAGGACTTTGCTGATCCCGCCAAGGCGGCCACCAAGCCCTTGGAGCGAATCATTGAGGACAATGAACTCATCGACTTCGAACCCGGTCAGCATGAGTTTAATCGCGCCCTTCAACTGATTGCTCTCCAGAGGCTGGATGAAGCGCGCGAGAAACTTCTTTTTATCCAGAACCTCTACCCGAACTCTGCCAACGGCCCCGAGGCCCGCCGAATCCTCGGGGAAATCAACCTCGATGAGATCCTCTCAATCGAAAATATGGCGAACAAGAAAATCCATAAGGTCTCCCCGGGAGAAGGATACCTTCGCATCGCCAACAACAATGAGACGACCCTGGACTGCATCATGTTTCTCAATGGTCTCACTGAATTTGGGAGCCTGCACACGGGCGATGAACTCATCGTCATGTCACTCGATTTTAAGCTCATGGTTGATCTTGAAAAAAGGCGGGTGGAGCTTTTTTATCGGGATAAAGTGAAGAAAGAACATGTCTTTGCGAAAGATTATCTGATTCAAAACCTCGACCTCGGAAGCCTCCGTTCTGGGACCTCCCAGGCAAAAATTTCTCGCAAGCTTGGCGAAATCGATGGGCGAAGCTACCCGCCTCCTCATTCCAAATACCGGCATGCTTTGAAGGTCTTGGGCTTCACGATCCGTGGCCGCTACATTCAATTCCGTCCGGTGCCCGCTGCCGATGCTGAGGATCCCGGACAGGGAATCTTTTTAAAGCCTTCCGATATGGAAGAGCTTGCGATGCTCATCCGAATCGGAAATGAAGTGGAAGTTAAATCCGCTGAATGATAATCTCCCCACGCACCACACATTATGGAACTGCTTGAATTTGAAAAGCCGATCGTTGAACTTGAGAAGGAACTGGAGATGCTCCGGAACAAATCCCACTCGCAAGACATCGATCTCAGCGCGGAAATTTCCTCAATCGAGGGAAAACTGGTGGAAACCCGCCGTCAGATCTACGAGAATCTCACCCCTTGGCAGCGAGTGCAAATCGCCCGCCATACCAAGCGTCCCTATATGTTGGATTACGTCGCTAGAGCCTTTACCGAATTCACCGAGTTACACGGTGATCGCATCATTGGAGACGACGCCGCTATGCCCGGGGGCTTTGCCTCGATTGATGGACAACGCTGCGTTGTTCTGGGGCATCAGAAGGGTCGTGATCTCAAGGAGAACCTCAAGCGCAACTTTGGAAGCGCCCACCCCGAGGGCTATCGCAAGTCTCTGCGCCTCATGAAACTGGCGAATAAATTTGGCCTTCCGATTATCGCACTCATTGACACCCCGGGAGCCTTTCCCGGGATTGGTGCCGAAGAGCGTAATATTGCCGAAGCGATCGCACACAATCTACGTGAAATGATGGTGCTGAATGTCCCCATCATCGCGGTGGTTCTGGGCGAAGGTGGTTCAGGTGGAGCACTCGGAATCGGAGTCGCCGACCGTGTCCTCATGATGGAAAATGCCTACTACTCCGTGATTAGCCCGGAAGGCTGCGCCGCCATTCTCTGGAAGCACCGCAAGCACGCTCCTGAGGCGGCGGAGGCCATGAAGATTGCCGCTCCTGATCTCGCGAAACTCGGTCTGATTGACGGGGTGATCAAAGAAGTTCCCGGCGGAGCGCATCACGATCCCGATGCCGCTGCAGATGCTTTCAAACAAGCTGTTTCAAGTCAGATCAAAGAGCTCCTCAAGCTCAGCCCCAAAGATCTCAGAGCCCAACGCTACCAAAAATTCCGCAGTTTCGGCGAGTGGACCGAGGGCTAGCCGGAATGGCTTTTCTTCTCTCGCCAATATCAGGATCGATTTTAGATATTCTTAACTGACCTAATCTGTGGATGAGTCCTCGCCTTCGTTTTGCGTTCCTCATATTTTCAGTTGAAAATCAAGGGGATCAGAATGGGGGGGCTTCATTGTCGGTTTGAGAGAATCAAGGGGTCGCTTATCGAGCGTGAATGGGGATAGGCACATTGAGGTCATCCCGTTTGGCAAATACCGTTCAACTCCGTGGTCTTAGATTGCGTGCTGAACCGCAAGCACTTCAAAGTCCTCGCACCCTTCAGTAAGGGCCTAAAACGATCCGCTCAGCCCGATGGAGAAGATGTCGCCGGTCCCTTCGATCTCTCCAAGGAAGGCTTCGGTGTTTCCGCCGAGTGCTTCGGGTGAGAGGGAGACATCGTCCGCGAAGATATGAGTGTAGCCGATGTCGAGGGTGTAGCATCCATTTAGAACATAAGAGGCACCGATGGAGGCCCAAGTGCGGTCGCTGTCGGGGATGCGGAGGGTCGAGTTGCTGGTGGAAACCGGGCTTTCATCGTAAGCGAGACCGGCACGGAGGGTGAGGCGGTCGCTGTGCTTGTAGCTTGTTCCGATGGAGAAGCGTAAGGTGTCGTCCCAGTTTTGCTCCTTCGAGAGAGCGGGGTCGATGAGGGGATTTACCTTAGGGTCGAGGCTTTGAAATTTACTCCAGTTGGTCCAGAGAAGGTCGGCGTGGAGGGCCCACTTGTCAGTAGGCAAAAGGAACGATGGCATCGGATATGATGTTACGGTTGCTAACCGGGCGCCCATCAAAACCGTTTCCTTCGGCGTCAACGTGTGGGAAGACAAAGTTCGCTCCGACCGCGAAAGACCAATCATGCCCCAAATCGGGCCGTAACGAAACAGGCTGACTGCAGAATTTTTCCCGTCAAGTTTTCAAGGAACCGGGACGCGGCCCATGAGGCGGACGATGATTTCGTCGGTGGTGACGTTTTCCGCTTCGGCTTCGTAGGAAAGCAGGATGCGGTGGCGGAGGATCTCGGGCGCGAGTTCCTTGACGTCTGCCGGAGTGACGAAGGCGCGGCCTTCGAGAAAGGCGCGGGCGCGGGCGGCCTTGGCGAAGTTGATCGTGGCGCGGGGCGAAGCTCCGGACATGATGAGATTCTTCAATGAACTTTCGTATTCGCCGGGAGTCCGGGTTGCCTGAACGAGGTCGACGATGTAGCCGCGGACGGCGGAGTCGATGTAGATTTGATCGACGATCTCGCGACTTTGCGCAATGGCCTCGGTCGTGGTGACCGGGCTGGTGGTCTCGTTGGCGTTGGAAGATGACATGCGATCAAGGATTTCCAGTTCTTCGTTGCGACTGGGATAATCGACCGTGACTTTCAGGAGGAAGCGGTCGAGCTGGGCCTCGGGGAGTGAGTAGGTTCCTTCCTGATCGATGGGGTTTTGGGTCGCCAAAACAAGGAAGGGGCGTGGAAGAGGGTAAGTTTGGTCTCCGATCGTGACTTGGCGTTCCTGCATCGCTTCGAGAAGGGCTGATTGCACCTTGGCGGGTGCGCGATTGACCTCGTCCGCGAGGATGAGATTGGCGAAAATGGGCCCGAGTTTTGGCGCGAAGGTTTTTTGATCAGGGTGATAAATCATGGTGCCGAGGAGGTCGGCGGGGAGGAGATCGGGCGTGAATTGGATTCTCGCAAACTGGGCCTGCAGTGATCCTGCAAGTGCCTTCACCGCCAAGGTTTTCGCAAGTCCCGGGACACCTTCAAGAAGGATGTGGCCATGACTCAAGAGGCCGATGAGAAGTTTGTTAACGAGATTTTCCTGTCCGACGAGGACGCGTCCCATTTCGGAACGAATGGCGCCTACCCAGGCGCTCGACTCGGAGATTTGTTTTTGAAGTTCCTGTGGATCCATCAGTGATGGGACTCTGGCAAATTAAGGGCGACTTGAGAAAGAAAAAGCAAGAGGACTTGCAGACAGGTTGAGCGAGTTGGGTGAGAGTTGGAATTGTAGCCCGCCTAACAAGGGTTTTATCAGCAGAGCTTGATCCGTCTTGCCTTCAAGCGACTGGTAATTCGAGGCAGATCTAGCACCTGGAATGGTCGTCAGGGTGTCAGGGGTTTTGTGTGAACGAAACCTGCGTGGTGCTTTCGACCGGGCCACCTTCGGCGGATTTTAGGGTGAGAGTGACGGCGGGCGTTTTTTGCTGCCAGTCGATCTCGATGAGGCCGTAGTTGGTGGCGCGGGAGTAGGTTCCGGGAATGCGGAGGGGAGAGGGATCATCGGGCGCGCCGGCGTGGGTCATACCGCTTGAGGTCATTTCGTAGAGGTCGAAGGGGAGCCCACTTTCAGCGGTCCCCATCTTGCAGACTTCGGCGAGGTGGCGGTCGCCGCTGAGGAGGATGGTGGGGCCGGAGTTGCTGTCCTTGAGAAGTTTGATCAAGCGTTTTTTTTCATCGGGCATGTTGACCCATTTTTCGAAGCGATGGTGGGTTGCCAGAACTTGAATGGAGCTGACGATGAGGCGGAGTTCAGCGGGCTTTTTGAGTTCGGCGGCGAGCCATTTCCACTGGGCTTTCCCGAGCATGGTGGCTTTTTCTCCGAATTGGGGGACGTAGACTTTGCGTTTTCCTTGTTTGACTTTGACCAACTCACTACGGAAGTAGCGGGTGTCGAGCATGATGATTTGGAGGCGTTTGCCTTCGGGGCCCATGATTTTGGAATGGTAGATGCCGGGAGTTTTACGGGCCTCGTGATCGGCGGGGAATTTGAAAGCTGCGAAGAAGAGCTTGGCGGAGGTTTCTTTGAAGGGGAATTCGCGGCCGGCGTCGTTCA
Source organism: Akkermansiaceae bacterium (assembly GCA_047629805.1). Taxonomy (GTDB): domain Bacteria; phylum Verrucomicrobiota; class Verrucomicrobiia; order Verrucomicrobiales; family Akkermansiaceae; genus SW10. The sequence continues at coordinate 13,418 of JBLHUR010000102.1, forward strand.
GACCGTAGTCGTGATCATCCCAGGTGGGGAGGATGGGGACTGATTTGGCGAAGGCGGCGTAGTCGGGCTGGACGTTGAGGCGGCGATATTTCTCGGCCATCACCTTTTCGTCGGTGGTGTCGCCATAGATGTTGTCGCCCATAAAAAGAAAGACTTGCGGCTTTTCGGCGGCGATGACTTTCCAGATGCCGTTGTCACGTTCGGGTTTGTAGCAGGAGCCGCAGGCGAGTCGGGTGATGGGTTCTTCGGCAAGAAGCGGAGTGAGGAGGAGGAGAGCGAGGAGGCGTTTCATAAGAGGGTGTTTAGTGGATGACGATGGATTGGCAATGATCGAGAACATCCTGAAACTCGTGGTCTTGAAAAAGGGAGTAGGCGTCGTGCGAGGTGAGGCGTTGTTTTCGGCGGGCTCCTTCGGGGAGATACCAGAGGTAGGTGATGGCAGGGGAGGTCATGCCGCAGAGGAAGCGGGCGAGTTGCCGTGGGGAGCGGAGGCCGGGGTGTTTTTGGTCGACGAGTTGGCGGACTAGGGCGAGGTCTTCCTGACTAATTTCGGGGATGGGTGAGGAGGGGAGTTCGGCGGGGGGGATGTCGCCGAGGCAGCGGGAGCAATGGCCGCATTTTTTCATCCTCTCGCCGAAGTGGCTAAGGAGGGAGGCGTAAAGGCAGGTGGGGGAGAGGGCGTGATCGACGACTTGTTGGAGGCGATCGAGGTCGGAGGCTTCGCGACGTTGGAAGAGATCGACGAGGCGGGCGGTGAGGACGTTGAAGTCGTCCGGCTTTTTAAGAAGACGGTAGCCTTGGCGGACTCCGGAGGGTTTGACGGAGACGTCGCCGAGGTCTTCGAGCTGGCCGATCGCTTCGATGATTTTTTTCTTGGAGACGCCAATTTCGGTGGCGCTTTTTTCGGGGTTGATTTCCTGCCATTTCCAGCTGGATTTAGCGGATGCGAAGAGTTTGCGGAGGAAGGTTTTCTTTTTGGAGTCGAAACCGTTGAGGAGGTGTTCGAGGTCGCGGGAGAAGGAGAGTTTGTAGGTGGAGTAGAAGGGAGCGGTCGCTTTGAGGAAGCCCTCGAGTTCGAGGTAGGTGAGGAGAGTGTTGATGACGAGGGGGCGGATGTCGTGGAAGCGCGCGAGTTCGAAGGTGGAGACGTCGAACTCGCCGGGTTGGTCGAGGAGGATGCGGAGGATGGCGCGGAGGGCATCGGGTTGCGGGGTGTCGCCATAGGTGAAGTTGGCGAGGGTGCGGAGGTCATCGCGGCAGGCGAGGAGTTCGCAGTGGGCCCGCGCGCCATCCCGTCCGGCGCGGCCGATTTCCTGGGTGTAGTTTTCGAGCGATTTTGGGAGGTTGTAGTGGTAGATGGAGCGGATGTTCGACTTGTCGATGCCCATCCCGAAGGCGATGGTGGCGCAGATGATGGGGACCTCGCCGGCCATAAAGGCTTCCTGGATTTCCGAGCGGGCCTCGGGTCTTAATCCGGCATGGTAGGGGCGGGCGTTGAGACCGTTTCGCTTTAGAAATGAGGCGAGTGATTCTGCGCCATATTGGAGGGTGGTGTAGATGATGGTGGAGTGAAGGGGAGCCGACTGGAGTCGTTTGAGGAGGTGCTTTTGGCGTTCGTGACCGGCGAGGGGCGTGACGACGAGGTCGAGGTTGGGGCGGTAGAAGGTGAGTTGGTGGTGGTCCTTTTTTCTGATTTTAAAGTAGCGGCAAATATCTTTCGCAACCTGCGGGGTGGCGGTGGCGGTGAGGCAGAGGACGCGCGGGATTTTGAGTTCTTTGGCGAAGCGGGTGAGCTTGAGATAATCGGGTCGGAAGTTGTGGCCCCATTCGGAGATGCAATGGGCTTCGTCGATGGCGAGGAGGGAGAGTTTCACCTTTTTGAGGCGGGCCCGGAATTTCTCGTTGGCGAGGCGTTCGGGGGCGACGTAGAGGAGTTTGAGGTCGTGGTGTTCGAGGCGTTGGTAGAGGTCGATGACTTCGTCTTCGGTGAGGGTGGAGTCGAGTCTCGCGGCGGCGATCTCTTTGCTGACCAAGGTGTCAACTTGGTCCTTCATCAGGGCGATGAGGGGGGAGACGACGAGGGTGAGGCCATCGAGAAGGAGGGCGGGGAGTTGGTAGCAGAGTGACTTGCCGCCGCCGGTGGGGAAGATCGCGAGGGCGGAGCGGTCGGCAAGAATGGAATCGATGACTCCCTCTTGTCCATCCCGTAGGGAAGAGTGGCCGAAGTTCTCCTGAAGTGCCTTTTGAACGTCCATCTGGGCGGAGCCTAGACTATGGATTCTTGTGGACAAGGAGGCGGTAGTATTCCTCGGCTTTGGTGCGGGGGAGCGAGGCTTCCATTTCCTGAGTGGTCGAGGTGACTCGGACGGGTGGGAGCTCGATGGCCTGCCAGGTTTCGAGGTCGTTGGACTTTTGCAGGGTGACTTGAACATCGCCGCGATCCAGGGGAACCGCGAGAGCGAGGCCGAGAGAGGTGCGTCGGAATGTGAGGTCAAAACCCGGTCCGGAATCGAAGCGGCGAGGATTGGTTCCGAGGGCATATTCGAGGAGGTTGGAGAGGCCATCGTGATCTTCGTCGTCCGTTTCGCTGAGGCCGCTGGCCCAGGATTCGTAGGTTGTTCCGGTGGTGGCCGATCCGGGTGAAGGGGAGAGCGCGGTCCAGTTGGTTGCGTCGTTTCCGTAGTTGTGTGCGCTGATTTTTGAGAGGGCAAGGCCGGTGCCATCGGCGGCGGAAGTCCAGGGGGCGTCGGTGCCGTAGTTGACGCGGTCGAGGCGGATGAACTTGGTCTCCATGAGGTCGTTGAGGAGGCCGGGCATTTCGAGCTCGATGGTGTCGCCGGAGTTGGAGAGTTTGCCGTCGGTCCATTCGAAAATTTGCGTGCCGCCAGGAGTTGTGAATTCGGAAGTGAAAGCGTTGGTGCTCCGCGTGACGATGATTCGTTCTCCGGGAGCGATGTTGGATCCCGAGGGGAATTCAAAGTCGATGCCTTTGTCCAATTTCCAGCCGCGATCGAAGGTCGGACTGTAGAGATCGACGCTACGTTCGCTGATGTTGAGGAGTTCAAGGTATTCGGCATCCTCGTTTCCATCGACATTATACATAATTTCCGAGATGACGACGGGACCACTTTTTGGCGGGGCGTTTTGAGATCCCATGGTGGCGGATTGCAGGCGGACGTAGTTGAAAGTGCCGGTGCCTGGTTTGAAGTAGTAGCCGACCGTTTCTCCAGGATTGGAGGCTCCGTAATCTTTGGAAAAACGATAACCGGTGAGGTTGTTGTTGATGGCGGAACTCAGGTGGAGCGTCTCGCCGGTGTCGCTGAGGGCGAAGGCCGTCACGACATTAGGATCGACGCTGGTGGGGCCAAAGTTGAGATCCTCGAAGAAGACGTGGAAGCCTCCTGCGGCAAGAATGAGGCCTTCGGGGATGCGGTATTTTGTGAGGTTCGAACCATCGTCACTGAGGAACCAGCCTCCGATATTGATGTCAGCATTGGTACGATTGTGAAGTTCGATCCAGTCGCCATCGTTTCCAGAGTTTGCGAGAATTTCGTTAATGACGATGGTGTTGAGGTCATCGAAGGGGTAGTCGAGGGGATCGAATGTGTAGTCCGCGCCCATGTCGATAATGGAGCCGTCTGGGTCGTTTGAATGAGCAGGATCGCCGGAGTCGATGGCGGGGGAACTGGAGGAGAGGCTAAAGTCGAGGGCGAGAGGATCGCGAAACTTTGGATGGGTATTGAGATTGCCGGAGCCGGCGAGAAAGAGGGTGTCGCTGAGGCTGTAGTTGACGGTGAGAACTGAGAGGGAATCCGAAGCGACCGGAATGGCGCAGCCTGAGAAAATGGAGTTGGCAACCAAAGCGGTTCCGCCACCTGCCCCGAAGTTCTTTTCAAAAACGGTGACTCCTTCCGCGCAATCAACGAAGGTGTTTTGATCAATCTCGATGGTGGAGCCAGCGTCTTTGACACCGACTCCTTGCGGACAGCCCACGATGAGGTTTTTTCGCATCACAACTGATGATCCCTGGCCGACTGAGATTCCTTTGTCGGAGTTAAAAAGGATGCGGTTCCCCTCGATGAGGACATTTTGACATTGTTCGCCAGTGTCGATGCCGTCGCTGTTAAAGCCAAGGAAGCTATAAATGCGGCAGTCGCGGATGACTCCGTTGATAACGCCGTCGTAGTCGATGGCGTCGGTGTCGGGTGAGTTGTTTCCAAGGAAGGTACAACGTTCGGTGAGAGCTTGTCCTTGTTTTACGTTGAGCCCGTCGCCGGTGATGGGAATGTGGATGAAGCTATCGCGTAGGATCATGGAGCCACCGCGGAAGAAGAGGGGGGCACGGCATTCGGCGATGTTGACGAAGTTCAATTCGATGGTGGCATTGAGACCGGAGATCGCGGAGGGGTAAATGGTGGGCTCTTTTCCGCGAGTGGCATGGCGGACGATGAGGTGGTTAAGGACGGAAGTGGTGGTGGGGTTTTCGAAGGAAAGGGCTCCCCAAGGTCTTCCGTTTCGACCTTCGAGCATGATGGGATTGGCTTCGCTACCGTTGCTGAGCAGGGTGCCGATGACGCGAAAGTGGCGGCCGGATTCCATTTGAATCCTGACTCCTTCTGCGATGGTGAGAGTCACTCCAGCAGGGACGATGAAGTCATCAGCTATGACGTAGGGTGAGCTTGCGGCGGTCCACGTTTCGTTGGTTGCCAACTCGCCACTGATGACGCTTGCGCCATCGGGAATAAAGTGAGCGATGATGGTTTGATCTCCGCTGAGTTCAAAGGTTGTCGAAGCTGGGCCGGCGATGCCAGTCCAGTGACTGAATGAAAACCCGGGTGCTGGGATGGCTTCCAGGGTTGTTTCGAGATCCGGGAAAACACGGGCGGTGATGGCTGGGATTTTGACCCCGGCGAGTTTTAAAGATCCTTCGCCAATGACGGCGAGGGTAAGATTGACATCGTCCTCAAGGGCGAGTCCGTCGCGGATTTGATCGACCACGACTGGTCCGCGGACATCGGCAAAGTCCCGGATGAGTTGGATCTGGTCGGCATATCGTTCGAGGGTGGTGGCATCGCCATCCCAGCGATCGACGTGGCGTTCCAATTCAGGTTCCAAAAGTGGGCCGAGCGTGTCGATGAGGTCGTGGATCCGTGAAGGAGCGAAGGATGAAGCGATATGCGCGGAGAAGCGCTGGGCCAAGCGGGCGCGGAAGGTCGGGTTGACGCGGAGGCGGCTGAGAAGCCCGCTGCCGTTGAGCATGCTGCTGAAAACATTGCCGCTGGCATTTTGCCAAGTGCGATCCATATCGGGGATGAACCAGCGCCATTTGGCACCGAGTTTGCGCTCTTTCCAAAATTCACGGTTGTGTCGCCAGCTGGTATTATTTCCGTAGCTTTCGCAAATTACGAAGTCGATGTAGCTGTCGATATCGATTCTCGATTCGATGAAAGCCCAGTTGTTCGGGTCGGTGAGGTCGTTGACTTTGATGAAATTTTCAGAGAGGTCATCCCATTCTGTAATCTCGCCGTGGTGTGCTCCGAGAGTGGTCGACGAACTTGCGAATCGACCGTAGCCGAGGTGGTCGTAGTTGCCGTTATCGACGCCGTAATGTTGGTGAAACCATTGCTCGTTCCAGCGGTCGCGGAGGTTATAGATCCCCCAATATTCGCCATTGATGAAAGACACGACGGGTCGACGGGCCGAGGTATCGACTTTGAGTTGATGGTCGGCGGCGAGATACCACCAAAATGAATCGCGGAGCATGGCGTTGTTCCAATTGTCACCACCCTCGCGGAGTGCGATTCCGGTGTGAATGGGGATACCCGTTCCCGGGAAGAGGTCGTATTTGATCTCATCATCGCCATACTTTCCTTTGAGGGAAAAATTGAGAGCCTTTTGGTCGTGGCTGGCCCAGTTGTTTTCACCGCCAATTCGGAAGCCTCCATTCACGGCGAAGCCTTTGCTGCCATCGTTCGGGAAAAATTCCAAATGTCCGGGCGCATCCTTCTTTTTATAGACGTTGCGGCTGGGCTCATGATTGTTAAGGTAAATTCCGATGGCGTCTCCAAATAAGGTTTCGGGATCAGCGGTGACAGAGACGAAGGGGAGGTTTTTAAAAGTCTCTCCGATAAAGTAGGTCCGACTCATAATTGGGCTAGGGACTTTGCCTGATTCAAAGCAGCGCGCTCTCACGACGGTTGTTTCAGAGACCTCGAAAGGGACCGTGTAGAGAGAGGATTGCACGGTGGGATTACGGCCATCGAGGGTGTAATAAATGTCACCGGCATCACTACTGAGTGTGATCGTTTGAGCCGTGGAATATAGGTCGGCATCTGGAGAGAAGGCGACCTCCTCGGAGCTGAAGCGGATGTCATCGACCTCGAAAGCGATATTGATGGCACCTGGCGTTCCTCTCGCGAACTGTCGGAGGATTTCGGGGCTGAGGGCGTCGCGTCCGATTGAGACATCGCGGACCTGTTGCGGAAAAGTGAGCGAGTCGATTTGCACGGGAATTACCGGAGACAGGGCCTCAAGCATGAGGTCGAAACGCATGTCGTTTGAAGTGGTGGAGCTTTGGTGAACCTCGACCGCGATGACATTGTTGCCCGCGACTAGATTTGCCGCGCTGAACGGATAGGTGTGGAAGTCAGCCTCGCGGGGTGGAGAGGCCGAGACCAGTGAAAGGGTTTGGTTCGTGATGACGCCTTCGGGTAGATTATGGCGGATCATTTCGATTCCGTTGAGATAGAGGAGGCAAGAATCATCGACCTGCATCGTGACGGTGAGGGTCGCAATCCCTGCCGGATCTGCGACCGAGAAATCACGACGTAAGAAAGAGGTGATATTTCGGTCGTCGGGATCGCCAAAACTGAGTTCGGTGACGGGATCATCATTATATCCCAGGGGAGCGGGTCCGGAGGCCCAGGCGGCATCGTCAAAGAGCCTCTGTTTCCAAGGTGAGCCCTGGCTGGATCCATCGTCGAGGTATTTCCAATTACTTCCGAGTTCGATTAGGGTATTCGATTCTTCCCCGGTCGACTGACTGAGGACGAGGGTCTCACCTTCGGCTGAGAGTGAGAAATTTGCGTGCAGCCGCTCTGTGGAGAAGTTCCGCCATGGCCAATATCCACGGGGATGACTTTCGCCAATGTCAGCGTCATTTCCATCGGCCATGATAAGTAGGAAGCCGTTTGCAGGAATCGTCGTGCCGGCCGGAATGGTCCACTTCAGGGGCTGGGCCGGATTGTCGGTGAGGTAAAGTCCCCCGAGCTTGGCTTCCTCGTTACTGTCATTGGAAAGCTCGATCCAATCGGGATAATCCTCGAAGTCGACGATATCGGGAAATGATCTGGCATTGGAAGCCATGACCTCATTGATACGGATCGCCGCATGTCCAAAAATTGACGAGGCAAGGAAAAGGGCAGGGGGGAGGAGGCGCAGCACTCTTTGAATCAACACCTAATTTACCTCTCAGTCAAACTGCGAGCTTTACCAGCTGATTTACGAATTTCTCTCTTTTTAAGACCTTTGATTGTAGTCAGGGATAATCCCGGATTAGACTGTGGCTGGGAAAAAAAAGAATATGAGTGATAAGAAAGATGAATTGAAAGCAAAGTCCAAGCAAGAGGCTCTCGAAAATAACAATGAACAAACCTTGGCTCAATCTCTCGACGAGGTCTTCAGACAACGATCTCCCGTTTCTAGGGACGATATCTCAGCAACCCGGTCTAGAAAGCGTCCAGTTAATAATTCGCCCTCCGTCAAGAAAATGGCGGTCGATGAGCGGGGTTCTCTTGATGATTTCGACGATTCGGATTTCAGCTTTGTTCCTGAAGAAAACTCCGCCAAGCTGGGGGACGATAAAACCAAGCCAAAATCCCCGGGGACGGTTCCTGCCAAGACTCCGGAGGAGCTCCCTTTTGGTGAGGCTGCGGTGAAGGACATTCAGGCAAACGAGCCTCAGAAAAAGGATTCTTCTGCGAAGGTGAAACCTGTGGTTCCTAAAGTCGTCCCGGTTCGTATTGATCCTTCCAAAGTTTATCCCAAGTCTTCCTCGCCAGAGAAAACGGCGATCGGCGGGTCTCTTGAGTCCAAGACTCTCGAAAAACCAGAGACAAGCAAAGCACCTGCCACGGTAGCTCCGAGCGTGCCCAAAGCGAAGCCTGTTCAGCCCGCTCTTGGGAAAGTTCACCCAGAGAAGAGCGATCCCAAATCCACGGAGACGTCGAAAGAGTCTCCCGCGTCTCTCTCGCCAAAAAATGCTGCGATCGGCGGGCCTCTCGTGTCCAAGGGACCCGAAAAACCAGAGATCAACAAAGCGCCTGCCACGCTAGCTCCGAGCGTGCCCAAAGCGGGACCTGTTGAGCCCGCTCTTGGGAAAATCGGCCCGAAGAAGAGCGATCCCAAATCCGCGGAGACGTCGAAAGAGTCTCCCGCGTCTCTCTCGCCAAAAAATGCTGCGATCGGCGGGCCTCTCGTGTCCAAGGGA
>JBLHUR010000103.1:0-21860 GCA_047629805.1 Akkermansiaceae bacterium
CATCAATTTGCGGAGAACTAACACGGAAAGTAGCTCCGCCTTCCGAGGAATCGGTATCAGTAGCTGCTGAGAAAGTGACCGTCTGCCAGGTATCCCAATTGCTGGCATCGAAACCCAGGGCATCTCCGGAAGTCACGGCGAGATCAGCATCTCCTGAAAACAAGTTAATGTTCACCGCGACACCTCCTCCGGGATTGGTGGAAAGCCGAACCTGAAGCGTCGCATCACCCGCTTCCGGCACTGCTACCGTATCGATGCTGAGTTGAACCTCGTAAGAGGTGAATACTCCTCTGGCCCGGCTATCAGAAGCAATCGAAACATTGACGGCATCGGCTGCCGCTTGCAGCTCAGCCAGTCTAGCGGACTCGCTTCCTGCAAGGTCATTGCTCTCCTGGATATCGGTCGCTAGATTGTAGAGTTTACCATCCCGCAGCTTCCAATGATCCTGAATCACCGCACCCAAAGCGCCGGTATTCTGCTCAAAAAGCGCGTAAGCATCCCGCAGCTGGGTCAAGGAAGAATCACCGGACAGGAGGGGCAACAAGTTCCCACAGTTTCACCGGAAGTCGTCCCGGAAGGGATCACTCCCGGCCAGCGCGCAATGAAAGGAACACGGCAACCACCCTCCCACGTTGTCAATTTGCTGTCTCGAAGTGGATAAGCACTTCCCACTGATCGATCTAACAAATCAGGATCACTCAGGCGCGTCCAGGGCCCATTGTCAGAAGTGAAAATAACGAGGGTGTTATCATCGATTCCAAGTGTCTCCAATCGAGAGAGAATCCGATCCACGGAATGATCGGCCTCCATGACAATATCGTAGTATGAGCTCACCCCACTCGCGCCCTCGAACTTTGGCCAAGTGCTGCCATCTTGATTCTGAAAAGTCTGATCGGAAGGATAGACCGGAATGTGCGGCATCGTGTGCGACAGCATGACGAAAAACGGTTGCCCCTCCGCTGTTTTACGATTGATGAAATCCAAGGTCTGCTCGGTATAGAGCCACGTGAGCTGAGCTTGTTCCGCCGGCGTGCTGAAGTCCGGATCAAGAATCGTTTCATCTTCGATCAAAGCAAGATCAGTCATCCCGTTGCTGTGTGGCAGACCATAAAACTCTTCGAAACCATGACGGCGCGGCATCAACTGAAATGGGCTTTGCGCCGCCACCTGATACCCAAGGTGCCATTTGCCAACCAACGATGTCGCATATCCAAGTTCACGCAAAACCTCCGGGAAGGTGATCTCTTCGGTATTCAGACCTCCCCCGTTCCGGCCGTCCGGCCAGAAGACATAGTTGACATCCACCCGACGATCATAGCGCCCAGTCAAGAGACTGGCGCGGGTAGGCGAACATTTCGACGACGAATGAAATGAAGTAAAGCGCATGCCTTCAGCAGCCATCGCGTCAATCTTCGGAGTAAGTAACCTTGCCTGATTCGGCTCAGGAAGGGACGCATCCGGATTTGAGATATTCAATTTCGGCGTTGGCCCGGAGTTGGGGTAAAAGTCAGTGGGCCTGGGCGACGTTTGAACCCCAATGTCGTTGAAACCAAAATCGTCCATCAGAATGAGAACGATGTTTGGACGAGGCGCCGCCACTCCCTCGATCCGGTAAAAAGCCCGGTCACCTGGAGGCGTCGGGTCGACCATCGTGTCAGCATCAGCGCCCGGGAAAAACGGCCCGCCAATTTGCGTCACAAAACCATCAGTCAAATTCTCCGACCGCTTCAGAAGATACTGCTTGAAGGGATCGAACCCTTTGAGATCGATGTGCAATTCCTGACCGACGAACTTCATATCCACCACCCGAAGCGTAGACGGAACAATCACCTCATGAATCGGCGAATTCAGGGAGAGACCGGCATCGGAAACATAAAAATTGTCGATCACCGCAGCTGCTACTGGAAGGGCATCATGCCCCTTGAACGCCCCAAAGATTGCACTGTTGAGTTCACTTCCAGCAGTCCCTCCGGTCACAAGATGCCCGCCGGTTTGCCCTAACACCTGATACGTTCGGATTACTTTTCCAATCGTTCCATCAGAGGAAGCTTCCGCGATTGTGGCCTCATAGTTCACCGCCACATCAGTCGAATTTCCAACGCGGGTGAAGCTGACCTCTAAGTAATACCATTCATCACTCTGCAGATCAAAACCGACCGGATCAGACGGCTCGTTCGTGCCTCCATTTCGAACTACAAACCGACCTCCATCGGGCGTCAGTTCAATCGAAACAAATGGCAGCCCGGCGTAATTATCATCTCCCCCATTCGTGAGTCCCAGCCGAAGCAGCTGTCCACTCGCCCCTAGCTCAGTCGCTTTAAAAAATGTCCCAACGGTAAACTTCTGTCCGTTCACAAATGAATTCGCCGCCAACGATTCAGCGCCAGGACCATCGAAGGAACTGGGAGCGAGGTTATCCAGAGAAATTGCCATTGACCCACCAAGACCTTCACCAAGAGATTCACTATAAAGCGCATTGCTAAATTCCACTGCATACCCCCCTTCAGGGTCAAACCCAGTCGTCTTTCCTTCGGATGCCTTCGCTGGAACCACATAGGTCAAGGCATCGAGCCCGATCAAGGAGTCCCCCGCATTACGTGAGATATCGATTGTGAGCTTCGCGATATTCGGGGAGTTACTCACATATCCGGTGAAGAAATCTGCCCCACCGAATGCCCCACCCTGGCTATCCGGAGCCCCCACAAAATTTTGCGTCGAGAGGACCGTATCACTGGCATCCAAATAAGTGATTGTCACATCGGTGTATGCGCCACCGAAATTCAACAGCACCAACCCTGCCGCCTGAACAGAGCGATTATTACTAAAACTGCCTCCTTGTGTTCCAAAGCTGACCGTCAACTGCTGCCCATCTGTCCCGGTCCATCGGTATCCATTCCCGAAACCTCCGGTATTGTAATTTTGCAAAGAATTTACTGATGCCGAAAAGGCATTAGCAGCATGGTCAATGCGAACATCGACATCTCCTCCATCAATCGTATTCCCGGTCGGTCCGCCGATCCCATTCCAATTGACCTGGGTGATGCGACCACTGAGAGCCTCAAATGCTGAAAGCTCCGTCGAATTAATTGCATCCGAATCTACATCTGAGTTTCCAACAGGATCGATTGCCGCGCCTCCTCCTGTCTGAGGCGTAACAATAGCCCCACTCATCATCGAAATTAGCCCCATCAAAAGGAAGGTTTTAACAAGGGTCTTTATCGGATTCAGTAGGTGGGCTTTAAATTGCATTATCTGGTGTTGAAATAATCTGGAACTCGAAAACTGGACTTACATCTTGCCCGACCCGCCCAGAGCCGCAATATGGTCGATTGACTAGTGGCCGAAAGAGGAACGATCAGGCTAGACTCACTTCCGCTTCTTACCCGTCATGTTTTCGAAAGACCTCCTTCTCATCGCGATCCTTCTGCCAGAGCTCGCATCCGCACGGGGCCCCTTTTCTTCCCGGAGTGATTCCATCCAGCAAGATATTGAGCAGCTTGAAACCGAGCTAGGCAGCCTCGCGACCAGCCCCGTCAATTCCAGCCCCTGGACGCTCGGCTACAGCTCAACTCAAAGTGAATCCCCAACTCTGCCGATCATCATCGAAATCATGTTCCCGCAAACGGCTGAGATCGACCTCGTCGCCCTCCTTCCGGCCACTTTCACGGACGACCAAAATCAACTCCAGCCTTTTGGATTCCCGCTCCGCTTCTCGATCGAGCGTTTTCTTCCGGATGGCTCGTCTGAGCTCATCGCCGATCACCGGGAGTCAGACTATCCCTTTTCCGACATCGAACCACGACTCTTCCCTTGCCCAAATCCAGTTCCAACAAGAGGTCTAAAAATCACCGTCACCAAATTGTCCACTAACCCTACGTGGTGGCCGGCCAGCCACGCAGTCGCCCTAAGCGAAGTTTTTGCCTTTGCGGATGAGCAAAATTCGGCCTTGGGTTCCAAAGTAAAGACTACCTCTTCCTTGGAGTTCTCCTACTTCTGGGGAGCCAATTGCCTCACCGATGGATTCTCCCTTTTTTCTCCCATCGACCACAAACCCAGAAACCCGCAACGTAACTTCACCACAACTGCCGAATCAGTAGCCTTACAGTTCGATCTTGGGAAAAAACGTCTTATTGATGAACTCCATCTTTGGCCGGTCGCCTACTCCCAGCATAACTTCCCCGCATCCAGCGGCATCGGATTCCCCCGGGAGATACTTCTCGAAGGGGCCACCCAGTCTGACTACTCTGATAGGCAAACTCTCTTCAAAAAAGACTCCAGCAACATCCGCCCCGGGGCGGGGCCTTTCATGAAGCGGATCGACCCCACCGAAATCCGCTACCTCCGCCTAACGCTAAAGAATGGTTTGCCCGACTTCCGGAGAAAAAATCGACCCGTCATCTCGCTGACTGAAATCGAATTCCTGGAAAAAGGCCGTGTCATATCCCGCGGACTCCGCCCCCGGATTGTCGGGGCCAAAAAGCCGTCGCCCATGCTTGAACAACTGACTGATGGAAACAGCAACGAAGGTTCAATTTTAGCAATGCGCGATTGGATCATCCAATTCAAGCGACGGGTCGAACTTGAGCGAAAGCTGGACTCCTTGCGCCAAGACTTTACCGAGACCAGTCAAAAGGAAGAAAGATTCTCGGAAATCGCCCTACTCGTTGCTCTTGGCACCGTGGCTCTGCTCCTCCTCATCATCTGGCTGGTTCGCATCTCCGCCCGCAGACGATGGTCCAAAGTCCGAGAACGAATCGCCTGCGACCTACACGACGAAGTTGGCGCAAATGTCAGCAGCATCGCCCATACTGCGGAGCTCCTTCACGAAACAATCCCTCAACCCAGCGAAACCCAAACCCGACTACTCACAAATCTAATCGAAAGTGCCCGCCTCACTTCACGGGAAACGAAACACTTCATTTCCTTCATCGAAGGAGAAAACCACGAACTCGACTTGAGCGAGCAGTTCAACAAGGTCGCCGACCAGATTCTCGGCACCATCCCGCTGACAACCAGCTACGATAACATCAGAAGCTTCAACCAGCTGGAACCCGATGCCAAATGGAACCTCTTACTCTTCCTCAAAGAGGCCCTGAATAATATCATTAAACATGCGCAAGCCACGAAGGTTCAAATCGCGACCAAGCGCATCAGCTCAAACCTTCACCTAGACGTGAAAGACAACGGACAAGGCCTACCCGAAGGCACTACGGACTGCCGTCACCTTTCCCAAAGAGCCAAACTCCTCGGAGGAACGTTAGACATCACCAGCGAGTCGGGTAAAGGAACCCGCACAAGCCTCACCTTCAAAAAGTAGACGTGAAAGAAACCATCAAGATCATTGTCGTCGAAGACAATCGCGCCTTCGCCCGCTCAATCCAGGAAGTCATCCTTTCAGGAGAAGACATGGACTGCATTGGCCTTTTTTCAAGTGCTGACGAGTGCCGTAGCGCGCTTCAATCAGCAGAACCACCCGAAGCGGACATCATCTTACTCGACCTCAAACTCCCCGGGACGAACGGAATGACGCTGATCCCTTTTTTACGAGAACTCGTTCCCAAAACCGCAATCCTGATCCTAACCAACAACGACGACTATCAAACTGTCCTAAAAGCAATTCAACTTGGAGCAGTCGGTTACCTCGTCAAAGACACTCCGGTCTCTAGCCTCAGACGCGCCATTTGGGAAGTCCACGAAGGTGGCAGCGTGATTGACCCTAAACTCTCTCGACTCGTCCTAAAAGCCCTCACCGAAATCGACACCACAACCTCGAACATTTTGAGCAAGCGCGAGCAACAAGTCCTTGAGCTAATGGCCGCTGGTTACGTGAAAAAGGAAGTCGCTGAACAACTTGGCATCAGCTATAGCGCCGTCGCCCTCTACACTACGAACATCTACGAAAAACTCCAGGTCCCCAACATCGCCGCCGCCGTAGCCACGGCCATCCGCAGGGGATTAATCTGAGGTATTTATTCTCGAACAAAAGTCCCGAGTAATTAACATACCTAATAGCGTGCAGATACATGTGAAAATCACGATAATATGACTGCTAGGAGTTTACTTTCGGCGGGAGAGCTTTGAAGCCGCCCTTGGACCGGAGCGGAGGGGGGAGAAAGGGGGGTGACGACACCGGCCGCAATCACTTCCCCAAGGCTTTCTCCTTCGCCCTCGCTGGCGCGGGCATCAAAAGGTGGAACAGTCTGCGGCGAGACCGACAAGACCGCCTCAAACGTCATCACCGAGAAAACATCTGCCTCGGACTTCAACTCCACCATCGCAGCCGCAATGGGGCTGTCGCACGATCAGGTCCTCTACTCGCCGACAAAGCGCCCCTTCAAAATGGGAGGTAAAACCGGCAAACCGATCGCCGAGGTTTTAGCCTGATCGCTCGAAACCAAGATCACTTCATCAGGGGCGTCCACATCATGGTATGGTGGGACGCCCCTGTTTTTTGAATCGTGAACCCTAACTTCTCATAAAAGCCCAGGGCGGGATTTCCGATCTCCACGCTCAAAACGATCGTCAACAACGCCACCGAGAAGAGCCTCGTCATTCTGGATGAAATTGGTCGCGGCACCGCCACCTTCGATGATCTCTCCATCGCCTCATCCGTCGCCGAACACCTCCACGACGAAGTCCAAAGCCGCACTTTGTTCGCCACCCACTATCACGAACTCTGTGCCCTCTCCGACTCCAAGAAATCCGTCGCCAACTTCAACGTCGCCGTCCGCGAGTGGAATGACGACATCATCTTCCTTCGCAAAATCCTCCCCGGCCAGGCTGACAAAAGCTACGGCATTCAGGTCGCACCGTGGCTCAATTTAAAGAGCATCCCGATCCAGAACTGCCGCATCACCCCGGAACCACCGTCGCTGAAACGATGGCGCATCGACTTAACACCAAAAGCGGGCGGGCGCTTTGTAAAAAAGCGGAAAGAAACAGTCGAACCGGTCTTTGGCATCATCAAGGAAGTGCTGGGATTTCGAAGATTCATGCTACGCGGGATGGAGAAAGTGGGCCTTGAGAGCGACCAACTGAAGAGCAGCTATAATCTCAAAAAAATGGATCACCTTGGAATGCGCTTCTCCGCCAGCTGAACCTGGGAAAGAGCCTCCCAATGCTCGGAAACAGCACGCAATGACCTTCGAAAACCGGTCTGAGGGCCAAGAAGAGACTCAATGATTTTAAGTTTGAAGGCTCTCTCACCCCGGAAGAATCCAAGATCGCCGAGGTCCGGTATCGTTCTTATACCCCGATTCAAGAAGCCCGCTACTTCCGCTTGCACGCGAACTAACCGTCACTTTCGATCTCCGCGAGAGCCTGATCGATCGTGGGGTATTTGAACTTAAAGCCGTCCGCTTTTAGCTTTGCGTGACTGACCCGACTACTCGCAAGAAGCCCCTCTTCCGCAAACTCGCCCAAAGCCAACTTCAGGGCAAAGGCCGGAGCTGGCAGGAGAGTCGGACGTCTCAATACCTTCCCAACCGCCTCAGTGAATAAGGCGTTCCGAACACTCTTCGGAGCCACCAAATTCACGGGACCCGAGATCTCATTCTCGAGACAGAAAATGATTCCCTCGATTTCGTCCTCCAGATGAATCCACGGCATCCATTGCTTGCCATTTCCCAGTCTTCCGCCGATCCCCCATTTAAAAACGCCTCTCATTTTATTCCAAGCGCGCCCCCCTTTTCCGAGAACCACTCCCGTTCGTAAAAAGACAGTTCTGACCTCGGAAGGCAGATCCACCGCACCTTCCCAGTCACGACACAACCCAGCGAGGTAGCCTTCCCCCACCGATGAACTCTCAGGCAATTGTTCATCGCCACGCTCTCCATAAAATCCCGTCGCAGAACCATTCAACAAGACCCTGACCTCTGACTTTCGAATGGACTCACACAGGGTCTCGCTCAAATCGACCCGACTCTCCCGAAAAGCCACCTTCCGGGCCGCCGTCCACCGCTGATCGATCGCCTCGCCCGCCAGATTAATCACCGCATTCACCCCGGAAAGATCCACCGGACCTTTCCCCGCCCACTGCCGCCAGCGAATTTTATTGTCAGGACGTTCGGACCGCGAAAACCCCACCACTTCCCAACCCGCTTTTAAAAGCTTCTTGGCGAGGTGGCCACCGAGCCACCCGGAAGCACCGATAATCCCAACTGTTTTTGAGTTCATGATATGATCACGAAAGATACTTTGCTTTGCTGACAAATCCAGCGAATCCTATCGACAGATTTTCGCCCGCTTCCTAGGAGTTTGTCGGACTTGTCCAATCCGGCAAATTCATTTTATCATTTGGATCAAATCGCACTGACTTCTCTTCGAGTATTCCAAGACACCCAGGTCATTCATCACGATTTGCTCTCAAATTCTAAAACGTTTTACTCGAATCGTCCTAAGTCCGACAAACTCCTAGCCTCCTACTTCTCTATGCGCCGCCTTCTCGCCATCTTCTCCCTGACCTCGCTGGTTGTCTCCAGCCAAGAAAGTGCGATTCCGCTTCCCGAGATCCTGCCACCGCCCGACGTTTTCGATAACCTTCTCGTCGAGCCCATTCCAACTCTCCCGCCCGCCGAAGATCCGCTCGCCGGACTTTTGGGAGGAGATCGGGGGACAAAACCGGGAATAGCGCTCCCCTCCAGTATTCGGATCACGGCAAACAAAATAGACCCCAAGAGTATCGGAGGCAAAAAAACGGTGCGCTTCAGCGGTCGAATTAAACTCACTACTGATAATGGCCTCCAAGCCTTCGCGGACGATGCCATCTACAATTCGGAAGGGGAATATGTAAAACTGATTGGCAACGTCAGCATCTACCAAAGCGGCTTCATCTATCGTGGCGAATCTGCCGTCTATTACCTCGATACCAAAGAACTCGACACCAACAACCTCCGCCTGGGACTAGACCCCATCCTCATGGAAGCGGGGAGCTTTAAAAAACTGGAACGTAACGGGCGCACCATTTTTGTCGGCGAGAACTCAGGAATCACGACTCACGATGTCGAGAACCCCGACTTCTGGTTGCGCGCAAAACGCACCACCATCATCCCCGGCGAACAGGTCATCTTCGATGACTTCACTCTGGAAGCAAGCGACCGGAGCATCTTTTGGCTCCCCTATCTTGCCCAACCACTCGATGCCAATCTCGGCTACCTCCTCATCCCGGGAGCCCGTTCCAACCTCGGCTTATTTGTCAAAAACCGCTACGGCGTGATGCTCGGCGGCGAGCGCGACCCCGTCACCGGAGAAAACGAAGAGACCTGGCTACTCTCCCAATGGCATGTTGATCTCTACTCCCTGCGCGGTGTCGGACTTGGTGTCGATTTCTTCGACACCCGCCTTGATAAAAAAGATCAGTTCGGCTGGCTAAAACTTTACCACATCCACGACTTCAACGCCACCAGGAAGCGGGCTGGCGTGGATCGGGGATACGTCGCCCCGGACCGTTACCGTGTCGAATTCGCCCATCGTATTCCCGTCTGGGAAAGCATGGTGGCCAAATACACCTTCGACGCCAATCTCACTTGGCTCAGTGACGCGTATTACCTAGAGGACTTTGATCCAGCCCAATACCGCGTCAACCGCGTGCCCGACACCTACCTCGGTCTCGTCCGGCGATCCGCTAACAGCCAGACAACGCTCGGCGCACGGGTGCGTCTTAATAACTTCTACCAAAGTGATACCCGCCTTCCGGAAATCACCCACGATTGGATCCGACAGCCCTTCATGGGTACCCCGGTTCTTTATGAGAGTCAGAGTTCCTTCGGCTTTTACGAAGAACATTTGGCTGACTTCCAACGCGATAGTTTGCGTAACCAAGCCGATGCCCTCCTCCCCGGAGATCCGCGGGGCGATGAAATCGACAGCATGCTCGCTGAACGGGGCTTTTCCCGCTTCCACACCTATCACGAGTTCTCTCTCCCACTCAAAGCTGGACACCTCAACATTATCCCGCGAATCGGGGCAGGTCATACCAGCTACCAATCAGTTCTCGGCCCGGATAGCTCGACCAGCCGCACCCATCTCTCCGCAGGGATCGATTTCTCGACCAAGCTGACATCCGCCTATCCAAGCATCAGCAGCCACAAGTGGGGGCTCGATGGCGTCAGCCACATCGTGGAACCCTATGCCTCGATCAGTTGGCTCGCGACTGATGAATTGGACTCATCCTTCGGGCGGATCGACCGACTCACGCCCACCACCCGGCCACGCTCCCGTCACGTCGGGCGCTTCACCGCCATCGACGACCTCCAGGACTGGGGCGTCCTTCGACTTGGAATGCGCAACCGTCTCGTGACCCGCCGCGATGGCGGAACCCACGATTGGCTGATGCTCGATACTTACTGCGACACCTTTCTCGAAGACCCCGAGTTTAATCGTAGCTTTTCAAACCTCTACAACGACCTCACTTGGAACCCAACTCCATGGTTTACGCTCGATCTGGAGACTCAGTTCCCGTTGTTCTCGGATTCAAACTTCACCGAAGTCGCCGCGTCCTTCCGCTTCATGCCAACCGCCGATCTCGAATTCAACATCGACTATCGCCACTTGAACGACCACCCCATCCTGCGGGATTCGGATCGGCTTGTCTTGGAAAGCTTTGCTCGCCTCAACGAATACTGGGGAATCGGCACTCACCATCGATTTGAGTTGGTCGATCAGACACTCGAACTCCAACAATACAACGTCCACTATGACTTCGATTCTTTTGTCGGATCGGTGGGACTCTTCCATCGGAACAACCGGGACGAAGACGAATACGGCATCATGTTCAGCTTCGGAATTAAGGAAATCCCGAGCCTGTCCTTGCCAATCGAGATTGGCGCGGAATGATATCGGCATGAGCCAGCTCACTTCTTCAGACCTCCTCGCACAACTCCATTGGCGATACGCCACCAAACAATTCGACCCAGCGAAAAAAATTACCCCTGACATCTGGACGACCTTGGAAGACTCCCTCGTCTTAACCCCCTCTTCTTTCGGACTACAGCCATGGCATTTCTTCGTGATTGAAAACCAAGACTTGAAAGAGGAACTCCTCCCCCATTCTTGGGGACAAAAACAGGTGACCGATTGCTCGCACCTTGTCGTTCTGGCAGCCAAGACATCAATGACCGAAGCCGAAATCGATGGCTTCCTAAGACGTACCACCGAAATCCGCGGCGGCGAGATCGATGCTCTCAATCCCTATCGTGACATGATGGTCGGATTCACCAGCCGGATGGACGACGCCGCCATGCTCCAGTGGGCCAAGCTCCAAACCTACATCGCCCTCGGACAACTCATGACCAGCGCCGCAGTCCTGGGAATCGACGCCTGCCCCATGGAGGGGATCATTCCGGCAGAATACGATCGGATCCTCGGCCTTCAGGACAAAGGCCTGACCACCTCCGTCGCCTGCGCGCTCGGATACCGCTCGCACGATGACAAGTATGCCACCGCTCCCAAGGTTCGCTTTGAGAAAAGCGAGGTTCTAACTTCCTTGTGAGAGCTTCTGATAATGCACTCCAAATCCAGGCCGTATCTCAGCCACCAAAGGGGCCGCATTTGAAAAAATCCTCTGTGAAATTTCATCAAGCTGTGTGTTCTGCTTATGCTTCCCTCTCAGCCCTACCACGATCGTTCCATGGTTCTTACTAAAGCTAACTTTGATCGCTTCTTTCAGGTGCGCCAAGGCTTCCCCTTCGGGAACCCCTAGCTTCGCTGCATAATCCGACTCCTCGAGAATTACCTGCAGGACCTCATCCCTCTCGAGGACCGTTTCAAAAGTCTTAATCCAGTCATCGACCTGTTCTTTTTCGACCCCCTTGACCGAGAACCCAATCCCACGGAAACCCTCGGTATTCATCTTTTTCAGGTAAAGACCTGATCCTGCTCCTCCAACGAGGAGAAGTCCGATAATGGCGATGATGGCGATTTTCTTGCTACTCATGGTGTTTTGTTAGCATTTTCGATCCCGACGGTCAGGAACTTTTTACCGCGAAGCAAACTTCTTGCCTGACTGCCCCCCTCCCTTCACGTTCCTCCGCCATGGACTTTCCTGCCACCACGGCGAATCTCGAGACTCTCAACCCCGAATTTGACGCCATCCTCGACCCCATCGCGAACTCCCCCGTGATCAGTGCCCAGATCTGGGTGGAAACCGGTTCCCAGCACGAAAGCGCCCTTGCCGGATCAGGAATCTCCCACCTTCTCGAGCACATGGTTTTTAAAGGAACCGACCGCTTCAGCGGCGAGGCCCTCTCGCAAGAAGTCCAGGCCGCCGGCGGCCAATGGAACGCCTACACCAGTTTTGACCGCACCGTTTACTATATTGACGGCCCCGCTAAATCCCTCGACCTCTTCCTCTCCGCCCTCCTCGAGATGGTCTTCCGCCCCACTTTCCCCGAGGACGAATACGAAAAAGAAAAAGACGTCATCCGCCGCGAGATCGCCATGGGACTCGACGATCCCGACTCCGTCGCCTCCCAGCTCCTTTTCCGCACCAGCTACCAGCGCGACAACCGTCGCCACCCCGTCATCGGTCATCGTGACCTCTTCGACTCCATCACCTACGAGGAGATGAAGACCTATCACGCTGCCAAATATCGCCCGCACAATTCCTTCCTCGTCCTCTCAGGAGGATTTAAGCCCGCTGAAGCACGTGACATTGTCGAACGCGAATTAGCAAAGGGCCTCCGCCCGCCCGCCTCCTTTCCCATCGTTTGCCCCAGCGAACCCCGCCAAATGGGCCAGCGCCGCGCCAGCCGTCCCTTCTCAATCCCCAACACCCACCTCAGCCTCACCTGGCAAACCCCCGGCCTCACTCACGCCGACGCCCCTGCTCTCGACCTCCTCTCCATCATTCTCGGAGGTGGCCAATCCTCCCCACTCTATCGCGTCATCCGGGAAGAAAAAAACCTCGCCCACTCCGTCGGCTCATATAGCTGGTTACCGGCCGATGGCCCCGGAATCTTCGCCGCCTATGCCGAAGTCGAACCCGAAAATACAATCACTGTTGAAGAGGAGATTTTCCAACAAATCAAAACCCTCGCCGGCTCCGACCTCACCCGCCCGATGGCCCGGGCCTTCCGACAGGTCGCATCCCAACAATTCAAAACGCTCACCACCGCATCAGGAAGAGCTTCCGACCTCGCCTCAAATTGGCATAGCTCGCGCGATCTCAACTACACCCGCACCGCCATTCAAAACCTCTCGGCCGTGACCGAAAGCGACCTCCGGCGCGTCATCGCCACCTACCTCACCGAAGAAAACCTCAGCGTCACCACCTTGGTGCCCGAGGAACTCATGAAAGAATCAACCGAGGCCTCCGCCATCACCCAAAGCGGAAAAATCATCGAGCACACCCTCACCAACGGCCTCCGGATCATCATCCAGCGCGACCCCACCGTTCCCGTCGTTTACAGTCAAACGGCCCTCCTCGCTGGCTCCCTTTCTGAATCACCCGCAACCGCCGGACTCAACGCCTTACTGACCCGCGTCCTCACCAAAGGCACCACCAGCCGCGATGCTCTCAACATCGCTGAAACCCTCGAAGACCTCGGAGCCTCCCTCCGCGCCTCGGCGGGAAATAACACCATCATGCTTTCCTCCTATTGCCTGCGTGATGACCTCCCCACCATCATCGACCTCCTAGGCGAAGTCATCTGCGAACCCAGCTTCCCCGGCGATGCCATCGACCGCGAGCGCGCCGCGATGATCGCGGGGCTTGAGGAACTTCTCGAAGACCCCGCCAGCCGCGCCTTCCGCGAAATGCGGACCCAGCTTTGGGATGGAAAAGGCTACGGCATCCCCTCCTCCGGCACCATCGAGTCCCTCAAAACACTCGACCGCCTCATCCTCACCACCCAGCACTCACGCTACTTCGTCGCCAGTAATATGGTCTGCGCCTTCTTCGGCGATCTCGACCCAGAGGACCTCATCGCGAAGCTCGAAAAGTCCCTCGGCCAAATCCCCGTCGGCACTCCGGCCAAGCTCGAAAAAATCATCACGGCCCAAGCAGGCGAACACTCCCTCCAACTCGACAAAGAACAAGCCGTCCTCGCCATCGGCTTTCCCGGCTTGGCCCAGGATGATCCCCGCCGCTTCGCGCTCGAACTTATCGACGCCTACTGCTCCGACATGGCAGGTCCCCTTTTCACCCGCATTCGCGAAGAACTCGGCCTTGCCTACTTCGTCAGCACCTCGCAGTTCCTCGGGCTCAACACCGGACTCTTCGCCTTCTACCTCGGCACCTCTCCTGACCAACTCGACTTCGCCCGCCGTGAACTCCAGGGAGAGATCGACAAGCTCGTCGCTGATGGTATCCCCGCCGATGCGCTCGAACGAGTTAAAGCCAATACCGAAGCCGGCGAAGCACTCCGCAACCAGAGCCCCTCCAGCCGGGCCCGCATGTCAGCCCTCGATGTCCTCCTCGGCCAAAGCGCGGATCACCACCTCACCCAAAGCAAACGCCTCAACGCCGTCACCGGAGAAGAAATCCACGCACTTGCCAAGGAACTCTTTGCCGAAGGCAAAGCCACCGTGGTCACCGTCTCTCCTTAGCTAATTCAATTCTACTTTGAGACGAAAGAAACTCTTTCCAAACTCGCTCACGGGTTCGGAAGAGCGGAAGGTCTTCATGATCGTGCCATCCGCCTGACTCTCGCTTAAGATCTCTTCAAACTCTGCGGTAACATTTTGCCACTGGTCAAGGTCGGTCGATGTTTCGATCTTGAATTGGATCCCCACCGCAGCCGGATTGATCGGGTAAACGAAGGTCGAGTACGAAACACCCCCGACTTCATTGATCCCGGTCGAAACAACGCCGTGATTCGCAGCGCTGTCGCTCGTCCCGATGGCATACTCTACAAGCGCTGAGAGACCATCCTTGTCCGTATCGGCTCCGGGTTCACCAACAAAGGAACCACTCTCTTCCTCTCCCGGAGTTCCTCCGGGAGTAGAACTGGCTCTCCAATTTTCGGGCACCGCGGGATCCGGATTCGCTCCCGGACTGATCATGACCAAACTATCCCCTTCAGTATCAGGAGACCTCGGCCAAGGAGACTTATCATTGTAGCGGAAGTCCTTGATGGTTCCGCCTTCCGCATCCTCCAACTTGATCGACTCACCCCCGTTGCTGAGGCTGCTATCAAGTGAAAAAATGCCCGCCACCGGGAGGCCACCTGAATGAGCGGCCTCGAATGCCGCGACGTCTCTCACCACAAGAAGTCGTGCTCCGGGAGCAAGCGAAGTCACTCCCGCACCCGTGAAATCAAAGGAAATCCCTTTGGTGAATCTCACACCGGTCAAATCCAAAGTCACACTGTCGCTGGTGTTCATGAGTTCAAGGTATTCCGCCAAACCATCGGGTTCGGGGTGATACATCACTTCTGTGATAGCCAGGAAGCTTTGGGCCTCAGAAGGCTCGCCGACATAGCTTGCCGCCGAATTCTGAGCACCCCTTGTATCCATCAGCGCAAGGGTCTCACCAAAGCTCGAAAGATGTCCCTCGTATCCACCAACGACCAGATTCCGCTCGCCCCCAGTCGGGCTGGCCGCACGTGAACGAAACACTTTCACATCCGGGCTGACATAGAGTGTCGAGTTGGGTGGAATGACCGTTCCCGCAGGAAGCTTGAAATCAACCCCACCCGTGATCCTCCAATCAGAAATATCCACCGCTATTGCGTGATTGTTGGTGAGTTCCAAATACTCCTCATCCTGATTTCCCGATTCAGGACTGAACTCAATCACCCCGAACGCAATCACAGGCTCAAGGCTTCCTTCAGTATCACTGACCCCGACGATGAGTTCAGGCAGGACGATAAAGTCGGAACTTCCAAGGCTCTGATTCATTCCATGAATCGCCAAAACATTCGTCCCGGTGACCAATTCACCAAGCTGGTGGCTTACGTCAAAAACGTCATACTCAGCCACCACGGCTTCATGACTCCCGGTCGCGAAGGAATCCCAAACCGGAGTGGTCGGAGCAAGTTGCGCGTGAATTCTGACCCCATTGAGATAAGCGACGTAGCCGTCATCGTATTTCATGAGCAACTGAAGTTGTTGATAGATCGAGGGATCTGAAACCTCAAAATCGATTCGGAGATACGCTCCCGCGCGCAAGGTAGCACCGGACATCTCACCTGATGTATCGTGACCAATGAAGGGGCCGTATTTCGGAGAATTATCGAAACCAACTCCGGTCGTGCTCACCGTCCAGCCGGAGTCGTCGAAGGCAGGCAACATCCAGCTTTCGTCGTCAGCGCCATTGGTCGGCACTTTTACTTTCGCTTCGGCTCCTGCTGAGACGAGAGTCGTCCTAATAAAGTTCCCCTCTCCCACTTGTTTGTCCGGGATCAGAGCATTGGAGTTAATGTAGGAACGGCGACCTGGGAGATACTCAGACTTAAACCGGTCAACCCCCTCAAGCATCGTCTCAACGTGTGGATGGGAATTTGTGTAGGGTACGAGTGTCGTCGTGCCATTGTTGTCACTGGCCCCCTCCCCTTGATCAATCCATGAACCCCACTTCTCAAAATCCAACTGCGCATCCGAGGGCATGACCGATGGTGGATCAACTGTGGCCAGCATTTCATCAAGCCGCCTTTCATAGTAGCGCTGGTCGTATGGCATCTCTTCAGAGTCCAAAAAACGGTCCGCCAAGGTGCGAATACGACGATGGATCATGGCCCTAACCTCCGTCCGATCCCAAATCACATCGAGTAAATCGACCGCTGTTCCATGCTCAATGACCCCCGTGTCGAGAATCTTGCTATCGAAGTATTTGTCCGTGGAATTCCACTTCCGACCGTGGGAGAGATCGAGATCCCAAGGGAGCATGGCCCACTCATCACTTTTACCGCTATCCCGGTAAAAATACCAGTTCTTGCGATGCAAGTCCGTTGCTCGGATCACCGAGAAGGTGGCCGCAAGGTTCACCATCATTGGCAAATTGACGTTGTCATAGATGAAATTCCATTGCGCATTGGAGTTGTTCGGGCTCGCGTGCAAGCCAGAGATGAACGCGCGTAAGTCATCGCGATTTTCATCCCGGCGATTCTTTTTCTCAGCAGCGCGACCTGTCGTCGTGTTTCCGCGGGCATCTAGATTATCATCACTTGTGAGCTTCGCGATATCGACCGTCTCCAGCCTAATGTCATACATCTTGTAAAGCGCCCCCTCGGGGTTCAGCCCGGCTCGCTCTAGATAAATATCATCCGGGTCTTCAACAAAATCCAAGGTTCCGAAGAACTCTCCGTTCTGCTGAAGGCGGATCGTAAAAGCCTCATGCGCATGCACCCCCGCCTCGCGCATCACCTCCCAGGCAAGGACATGGCGAGCCTTTGACTTATCCGCCCAATTGGTGAGGACGTCCATGTCCTTGACTCGCTTCTCACCTTCCCGCCAAAGGAAACGCTGAGTCTTATTAAAATCGATATTGAAACTCTTCTTCAGAAATAAGGCTCCCCCCGTGGACTGCCCATGCTTGTTCATGAAGACATTGTCGTAAAGTTCACCAAGGTAGAATATCGCCCCTCTTGTCCCGTTGTCAGTCTCAGCCGCAGAAGGTGTTTGCAAAAACCGCTCCAAAACCGGCAGCAAACTCTCCACCGCAGGATCCATCGCCACGCTCCCGACATACCGGTGGGAATCGAAAGCATCCCGGAAGAGAGGGCTCTTGGTTTCAGCGCCAAGAGCATCAGTTGCTTGGAATCTCCATCGGATCATCTCACCCGCCTCGAACGCGGAACCCGGAATCACCGCTGTATAGATCCCATCGCCCGTGACCGCATCTGGAGAAGCACCATCGTCACTCATCACCGCGCTCTTTTCACCGCCAAACATCACGCGATAATACATCGTCACTTCTGCAATCGCAGCGGACACCGCCGACAATTGGGCCGTGACCACCAGATCGGTCCCGGCAACCGGGCGCTCGGGCTTATCAGTGAATTCCACAAAGACCGGACCGGCGGGATCACCGGCGGAATTCTCGGCACCCGGCGTCGGGCTATTGAGAAAACCTTGGCGCTCAGCTCCACCGGAATTCAGAATCCCATAAGAAAGATCTTCGTATTGCTCCGGATAGACCGGGCCATATTCGCTCACGATTCCGCTCGGGCTCGAAAGAGCTAAATATCCTCCGTTCGCAGAGAGTTTAAAATTTGTATGCAGCACCCCCGCCGGATCGCTGCGATTTTTGTTCGAGGCAAAGACCAGCAAATATCCGCCCGGAGGAATCGTCTTAGCCGGAAGCTCCCAGCGCGTCAAATTCCCTGGCTCATCAGTGAGCGCAAAGCCATCCAGATCAACTGCAGTTGCATCCGGGTTATGGATTTCAATCCAGTCAGAGAACTCCCCATCTTCATCAGCCAAACTACTATCGTTCGAAGCGATAAATTCACTGATGATCGGAGCAGCCCAAAGCTGCGGGACAAGAACAGAGCAGAGCAATACCCGGAGGCCCCATTGGTAAAGATTCTTCATAACGTGCGAGGTTTACTTTAACTCCCTTGGCACGAGCCGTCGAGGACTAGAAAAATCCGACCTCGTCAGCGATTCACGAAAATCGTAACCGCCTTCATTTGTGCAAAGCCTCCATCACCAGCGGAGCGAGCTCTCGGGTAAAATCCGCAGCGGCTGCTTCCGTGAGGTGAAAAAGGGTATCGGCAAACATCGGCGTCCCGCCCTCCCAGCGAAAGACTTTCTTCTGCGCCCCCATTCAGAGGCGGGGCGATTAAGCGAACAGGCCCGCATTGAGAACAGAAAAGCGGCTCTTGAGAAAGCTCCCGTCGTCCGCTACGCTCGCACCACATGAGTGATACCCCTCCCGAAGCGGAAGCGCCGGACGCGCGCTTTGCCGCTTTCGTTTACTTTCAGGCCCAAAACGGCGGCCTTTTTCTTGGCAAAATTCCCAATCCCTCCACTGGCGAGC
This sequence comes from Akkermansiaceae bacterium, assembly GCA_047629805.1. Taxonomy (GTDB): domain Bacteria; phylum Verrucomicrobiota; class Verrucomicrobiia; order Verrucomicrobiales; family Akkermansiaceae; genus SW10. The sequence goes on from JBLHUR010000103.1 coordinate 18,920, forward strand.
CCAGCGTGAATCTCCGCGCGGCCCACAGCGTTGTCGATTCATTGGAAATGCTCTCCGAAAAGACCAAGGGGAATCTCAATTCCTCCGAGGAGAAACTTCTCAATTTGGCGGTCGATAATCTCCGGAGATTGTTCGACGAAGTCGCGGCCGCTGAAGAAGAACACACCGAAGCATGAAGACTTTTCAACTCGCTCACTTTACCGTCGGCAGCGGCGATCCTTTTTTCATCCTCGGTCCCTGCGGGCTTGAAGATGAGGCCTTCGCCTGGCGCATGGCCCGGGCTCTCAAGGAGATCGCCGACCGTCTCGAAATCAAGTGGGTCTTCAAGGCCTCATACGACAAGGCCAACCGGACTTCAGTCGATTCCTACCGCGGCCCCGGGGTCGAAGAAGGATGCCGCATTCTCGGAGAGATCGCCAAAGAACTCGGCGTCCCCGTGACCACTGACGTCCACACTCCCGAGGAAATCGAAGTGGCCGCCAAGACCATCGACTTCTTACAAATCCCCGCCTTCCTCTGCCGCCAGACCGACCTCCTCGCCGCAGCGGCAAAAAGCGGCCGCCCCGTGAATATTAAGAAAGGGCAATTCCTCGCGCCATGGGACATCAAACCGATCATCGGAAAGATGGAGCACTTCGACTGCCACCAATTTGCGATCACCGAGCGTGGCTCGACCTTTGGCTACAATAACCTCGTCGCCGACATGCGCTCCCTCCCCTGGATGCGCGAGCAAGGCGTGCCCGTCATTTTTGATGCCACCCACTCTGTCCAACGCCCCGGCGGCGAGGGCGGAACGACCGGCGGAGATGGAGTTCTCGCTCCCGTTCTGGCCCGCTGTGCCGTGGCTGCCGGAGTCGATGGCGTCTTCATGGAAGTGCACGAAGATCCCTCCAAGGCACTCTCAGATGGCCCCAACCAAATCCCCCTTTCTGAAATTGAGGAAATCTTAAAACGCCTCCTCGCCGTCCACCGCGCCGCCCATCCCGACTCATGACCTTCCGACTTTCTCTCCTTCTTTTGGGAACATCTTTCCTCCAAATTTCCTGTAAGGAAGAAGTGCGACGGGCCTCAATCACGGAGAAATCGCCGGAGGAAGAAGAAAAGGAAAACGAAGACGCCAGCTTCCGCATCCCTCTCGGGGCCGTCCTGTCCGACGTCGAATGGCCCTACTACGGAAAGGATCACCAGCAAATATCTCTGCTCACTGCAGAAGAGATGACCGTGGAAGGACCCAATCTTGATCTCGAACCCAAGCTCGATCCAACCAAGCCACGACGGATGAAGGCCAGGGGCTTGAAGATTTGGCTTTTTGACAAAGCCGGAAAAGTCAGCACAACGACCACGATCCCAGAAGGAACCTATCACATCCGCAAAAAGCAGCTTAAAACGGAGGGAAACCTCGTCATAAGAGAAGGCAATGACCTATCTACTGTCCGACCCAAATTCGTCGCCCACTCCAATGGCGGCATTTTCACTCTCAAAACGGGACAAGCCCTTCTCATGGGCCCTGTTGCAGCTCGATTCGATCTCCCCCAAGAAGACAAAACTACTATGAACCTCCTCCCCATTTTCCCTCTCACCGCTGCGATCCAGATGCTGGTGGCGGCGCCTCCCGAAATTGACCCCAAGCACATGGCAGAATTCGAACGCCTCGTCGCACCCCGGATCATCCCTCATGTCGATCCCGATGATGAACTGGCGGATATCAGACTCGCTAATGAGGAACTCGCGAAACGAGTGGCCGAATATCTTAGAGTCGTTGGAAAAACCCAGCTCCTCACCCAGGTCGCCGCCGACCAACCCGCGAAGGAGGTCGACCCACTCGCCAACCTCATGAAGGCCGGCCCAAATGACCTTACCATCAGATGTGACGAGAAGGTTTACCTCGATAGCGAAGCGCTCGAAGGAGTTTTCTTTGGCAACACGGTAGTCAAAGGGAAGGGCGTCACCATGAGCTGCAATCAGGATCTTAAAGTTATCTTCAGCGCACCCGAACCGGAACCAAAAAAGAAAGAAGAGGCAGGTAAGGAGAAGAAAAAAGACGACAAAGGTCCCCTCTCCAGCTTTGGCGGATTTGGCGACATCAAATTCATCACGGCGAATGGCAAAGTTCGCGTCAGAGGTCTGACCAAGGGCCAAGAATTCTTCCTCGGAGGCGATAGCGCGGTTTTCAAGAACGAGAGCGATCCCAAAAATCCAAAGAATGAAGGAACGATCACCTTGCGCGGCGACAAACTCGCCTTTCTCAGAAGAGCCCCGGGCGATAAGGAGGGTAAGAAAGGCGCCGTCCAACTAGTTTCCATCTCCAAAAACGCTTACGCAATTGTTCACATTAAAGAAACAGCCCCCGGCAAAAGCGACCTCACCGTTCAATTGAGCGAAAGTGGCTGGGACTTCCGTCTGCGTCCCGAAGAGAAAGCCAAATAAGAAAACTCATGAGTGTTGCCCCTTACTCAGATCAGCCGCCTCTCTTGGAGGTCGAAGGTCTCCAAAAATCCTACGGTGGCCGCCGCGTCGTCGATGAAGTCCGCTTGCGCGTCGGTCCCGGTGAAATCGTGGGCCTCCTCGGACCAAACGGTGCCGGCAAAACGACAACCTTCTACATGGTCGCAGGCCTCGTCCGCCCCGACCACGGTCGGGTTTGTTTCCAGGGAAAGGAAATCACCCGCCAGCCCATGCACAAACGCGCCCGCCATGGCATGGGCTACCTCCCGCAGGAGGAATCCATCTTCCGCAAGCTCAGCGTGGAGGACAACCTCCTCGCCGTCCTGGAAACCCGCCGCGGACTTTCCGGCAAAGACCGCCGCGCGAAGGCAGACTCGCTTCTGGAACGCTTCGGTATCGCCCATGTTCGCAAATCCCTGGCCCTCGCTCTTTCCGGTGGCGAAAAACGCCGCCTCTCGCTCGCCCGCTGTCTCTGCACTGAGCCAAAGTTACTTCT
>JBLHUR010000104.1:0-21765 GCA_047629805.1 Akkermansiaceae bacterium
ACGTTCGAGCGGAGTGCCTTGCGAGTGCTTGCGGTCCTCCATGAGGTCGTCAGGGTTCAACCTTCCCTTGTAAATGACCGTGATTTTTCCGGCTCCATCGATCAAAAAACTGACAGGGACCGGGAGGGTTTGTGAGCCCGTGATTTGATAGTCGTGGACGGCTTGGAGGTAGCTCACCAACTCCCTGGTGGCGTGGCCGGTGGCGAAAGTGAGCTTAAGCCGCTGGGCCATTTTTTGGGCGGCTTGGCCGCTCTCGGGATCGTCCTCAAGGCTGTCGACGGCCAGGGCGATAATTTCGATACCGGCCTCGCGAATTTCCTGCTGCCGCTCTGCCAACTCTTGCAATTCGGCCTCACAGGGTGGACACCAACTTGCCCAGAGACTCAAGAGGTAAGCTTGGCCCTGTCCGGTTCGGAGTGCTTCGGTTTCCCCGGTGAAAGTCCGGTAATTTAAGTTGGCCATCGGAAGAAGAGATGCCAGTGGGATACGGGCGATGCTTTCTGGCGTAGGTAATTTAAGAGGAGTGGGAGAGATTTCGATCTGACGTTTCTTTGCGTGAATCTGCTCAGCCTCGCCGCGGCCTTGGACAAGTCGGTAGCGCTGGTTCACGAGGAGATTGGTAAATATTTCAGTCTCGCCACCGGGCCATTGCACGTGCACGGATTTGATTGTGTCGGCGCTTCCGAGACCGAAGTGCAGCCATTTGCTGGATTGCGAGAGGAAGGACTCTCCGGCTCGCAAGGTTTTGATCAGCGGTTGTTCGTCGGCGAGAAAGACCTCAACCCGTGCGCCGATGGCGTCGCGATTGGTGGACGGGGATGTGCCCTGAAGGCGCAGTGCCAGATGGTGGTGATCCGAGGGGACATCGTTGCGAAAGAACCGGAGGCGCGGGGCGTTGCGGTTTGAGATCCAGACGTCGAGGTCGCCGTCGTGATCCCAGTCGGTTGCGATGAGCGCCCGGCCATCGTCGGGAAGATCAATTCCGGAACTGGCTGAGATGTTGGCAAAGCGCCCGGTCGGCTCGGCGGCCCCGGCGGTGTTGAGGAAGACGCAGTTCCGTTCGCGTCCGCTGTAGGAACGTCCGCGACTCATCATATCGCCGAAGTTTGCGTTCGCTCGATCGAGCTCACTTGTTTTTGCCTCGTTGGCTTCGTTGAGTGACTGCGACACGACCTGTCGCCAATAGAAACTTCACAAATCGCCCGGGTCCTCGCCGGTAATATTCCCGTTGGCGACCACGATGTCCTGCCAACCGTCGTTGTTGATGTCGACGAAGCTGTTCCCCCAGGCCCAGCGCCCCATGGCCACGCCGGTTGATTCGCTGACGTCCTCGAATGGCCCGTTTTCGCGAGCCTTCATCAGGGTGCTGCCACGCGCAAAACGCTGCAGCCGGGATCGCACGTCTTGGGTCGCACCCGGTTTGAACTGCTGTTGGAAGGTGATGCGATTTCCGGCTGCGGAAAACATGTTGCTGACGTAGACGTCCATTTGCCCATCGCGATTGTAGTCCCCCCAGCTGACGGCCATCCCGGAGGCGCTGTCCTCGACCCCAGACTCGGCTGCGACATCGATGAATGTGCGCCCGCCGGGTCCGGATCCCGCGTCGTTGCGGAAGAGGTTATTTCTCCCGAAGTCATTGGCGACATAGAGGTCTTGGTCGCCGTCATTATCGTAATCTTCCCAAGAAGCGGCGAGGCTCCAGCGGAGGTTATTTTGGTTGAGTCCGGTCTCCGTTGTTACGTCACGGAAGTTGAACTCGTTGGCTTTCGTCTCGTTTCTGAAAAGGCTGTTGGGGCCACCTGAGTTTGAGTCGTGATAGACAAAGGCTCCACCGCCCATCCCTCTGGATCGTGATTGGGGACCGTCCGAGCCATTTTGAAAGTAGCTACAAACGTAGAGATCCAGGAAACCGTCGCCATCATAGTCCGCCGCACTCAGCGACATGAGATCATCGGCGGTGGGGAGCAGGGTGCGATACTCAAACTGGCCGTTGCCGAGGTTGGCTGCGAGCACGATGCCTCCAATAATTGCCACGGCGAGATCCTGATCACCGTCATTATCTAGATCCACTAAGAGCGCGCTGCGTGATCCTTCCAGCCAATTTACACCTGCGTCTTCTGGTGCGTCACGCAGGGTTCCGTCGAGATTTTGAAGGTAGAGCCGGTTGGGCAGGCCGTCTTCTTGGCAAAGGTAGAGATCGTCCAGGCCATCGCCATTGACATCGCCAAGGGCCACTCCCGGGATGCCGAGCCAGAAGAAATACTGGGAATCCTGGATGCGGTTTAGCCAGTGACCGTAGCCGCGGCCAATTTGCGCTTGGAATGAATCATTCGCGCCTAAAAGAGATTGGGTGCAATCTGAAAATAGGGTGCGGCCCGGGGTGCTTGTTTGAACCTGCTCGAGATCGCTGACTTCGAGTGATGCGAGCAGCGGAAGCGTGTCGTCGGGCCCCTTGATCCAACGGGTACTCCAAGTTGCGTGGTGTTCAATGACGCCGCTTTCGGTGATCCCTGAGATGGCGATATACTGCTGTGTGGTGAATGAGTCGGTTTCCTGTTGCACCCGGAATACCTTGGGTTCGAATCGGAGGTCAGTTGCTCCGGCCAGGGGGGAGCCAAGTTTGTGCAAGGCGTCTTCGAGTTTGGCGATCCCTTGCTGCATTTCAGAAGCGGGTTGAGTGGTCATGCGGACGATACGGAGTGCGGGATCTGAGTAGATCGGGGCGGGATTCGCTGCCTCCAAGGCCTGAAAGGAAATGTCTTCGGTCACGAACTGCCGGAGCGTATTTCTGTCGATTTCCTGATGGTTCAGAATCAATTCCCCGAGTCCTTTGAGTTGCTCCTTTGCTTGCTCTGCGAGTGCCTCGGTCGGCCATCCGTCGGAGTTGGGATCGTCGAGGCGGTCCATTGCAATTTCGGGTGGAGCAGGTACGAGATAGGGCTTATCTCCGGAGTTTGCGGCTGGACCGTCTCCGCCTGAGCGGTTGAACAAGAAGGTCGCGGTGACGGCCAATAAGGCGACCCCGATGAGGGCCCAACGTTTCCGTTTTTGTGAGTGCGAACCGGTGGTTTTATCCGGGCGACGGTGTCGTGATTTCATAAGAGGTATTTGGCAAAGGGCTGCTTCTATTCGTCGAGAGTTTCCTGCAGTCGGCAAGGGGGATTTGTGGGGATTTTGTAAAGAAAAACGGGGCAACCTAAAAAGTAGGCGGCCCCGTTGAAATTATTGACAGACTTGGTGTCGTGTCGCTGCTACTTACGGCGGCGAATCAAGGTGAGAAGCCCTGCCAGTCCGAAGAGGGCAATGCCTGAAGGCTCCGGAATTGCGGTAACGGCATTGGCGTCGAGTCTGACCGCTGAGAGTTCGGTCCAACCCCAACCGCCGTCGTCGTTTTCAAAGAAGTCCAGTTGGTAGTCGTCGGTGAGACTGATACCGGCAGTCGTAAGATCTGCCTGAGTGAGCGCGGTGGTCTCGACGTCACTGCCATTTCCAGCTTTATAATAAATGGCATCGTAGTTACCGGTGGTAAGATTGAGAAGAGCAAGGCCCTTCTGTCCGTCAATAGTGGAATTTGCCCCGACTTCTCCTGGATTCATGGGGGCGACACTTCCGCCCTGATTGCCTTCCCCGCCGACCCAGTCGATCTCGAGCACAGAGTCGACTGCGTCGACCGTGCCGAAGTTGAGGGAAGGAGAGCGATACACGAAACTCACGTGAGCGCCGTCATGACCCCTGCGGGTGCCTCCAGTTGTGTTGACGCCATCGAAGTAGCCATCGACGCCGCCGCCTTCCACTTGGCCAGCTCCGACAGTTGCAGGGTTAAGCCAAGAAGCGCCACTGACTGTGGTCCAGCCGTTTTCGTTTCCGGGTGAGAAGTCCCAATCGACTGAGACGGCAGCATTTGCCGAGGGTGTCATTAGGACCGAAGAAACTGTCGCAACCGCGGCAATTTTAAGGATGAGTTGTTTGAGTGTAGTCATTGTGTTGTTTCTTGTTTTAGCTCGAGTGTCGGGCCGCAGCAGAGAGCTGGGACGACGCGCATTTCTTTACTAATGATAGAATGGTGGATTAGGCAATAAGAAACTTTACTTTCTCCAAGGTTGCCGGCAATCCGGTCTGAGCTCTGGATCCTAATCTCACGGTCCTGATTTCCCTAATTCGTAAACTTCGACCAATTCGTCTACGCAGACCCGTTTGAGCCAATAGTCGCCAAGTTTGATATTTCTTGGGGGGCCGCCCGCTTTTGCCCTCACGACGACGAATTTGACCTTTCCGGTGTGGAACTGCTGCAAAATACTCTCCGTCGGGAATCCTGCGAGGATCTCATCGCGCATGTTCCGGTAGTGCTGGGGGAAGTGGCTGGAGTAGCCATTGAAGATTGGGACCTTGTGGAAAGTTCCCAGATACATCCACTCACTTGTCACCAAGTATTGCCAAACACGTGGTCCGGGGGCCACCGGCAAGCAGAGGACGCCTTGCCCTTCCGGGGTCTTTTTCTCGACATACTCCAACCACTTCTGGTGCTTGTTGACATCGGTCACTTCGGCATTTCCGCCCTGTTTCGGAAAGCCATCGATCAGGGCGGCGAGGGCTAGGACGATCACTCCCCAACGGGCGGCGGTCTTTAATTTAGGGCGTTTTAAGCGATCATGACAAAGCTGATAAAGACCTGTCAATCCGAGGGCTGCGAAAATGATTACGGGGACTTGCACAAAAAAGGCAAAGCGCATGACGGATCTGACGCGCGCGAATCCGGGGATATGTTCGCTGAGCCACCACCATGGTTGGAAATTGCCGAGCCATAGATTGGGGCCAAGCGACAGGAAAAAGGCAAAAGCGGCGATCGCCAGTAGGAAGGAGGCCCAGCGGCGGGTTTGAGCCCGCCTCAGTCCGTAAATGATCCCGGCAAGTGCCAGGAGGTATTTGATCCAGCCTGATGAGAGAAAGAAGTAGCTTTCTCCATCAGTCCCGAAGTTTAAGAGCCGGTAGCCATAGGTGTGGAAGTAATCGTCCACGTTTGCGGAGAGATCGGTGACGAGACCCTGGTCCCATTCGATCGCGTGTAATTCAGTCTCGTGATTGACCTGAGAGACGAAGGGAACCGTGATCACCAAAGCGACGAGCACGGCCAGGCCCCAGTATCGAAGATCACGAAATTTGAGCCACTGTCTCCACAGAGTGGGAGCGGCACAGATCAGCAAAATGGCGAGAAACAGGCCGTGGTGCATGCAGGTGACAAAGCTGACGGCGGCCGCGATCCCAAGTGCGAGGGCCCGCCTGCGCGAGGGCTCCCGGCAAAGTTGTTCGATCGCCGACCAGGTCCAGAGAATGGCCCACAATGAGGCGAGTTGGAAGATCCCCAGTTGCCAGTGAACCATCGGGAGAAGCACCATTGCGGTCCCGGCCCAGAGCGCGCTCCACCGACTCATGCCATAAATCTTGGCAAGTCGCTGCGCGAAGACTCCGTTGAGCACCAAGCACATCCAGACGTAAACATTGTAGGCGAGGATCCGCGATCCGGTCAACCAGACGACGGGGGCCACGAGCATGGTGGTCGGTTGGGGCTCCATGAGAGCGAAGGCCCCGTCGGTCGGGAAAAATATAGGCGCGTCCCAGTAGCCGAAAAGCCCCCCGGCCAGCCGGTCGGCGTTCCACCAAGTGGCCCAGACATTGTAGAGTGGAACCGAGGCGGTGGGTTCGGTGCCGATCGGCACTTGGGATAAGGGGGATGAGATAACTGGCCAGGTTAGGATCAGGGCAAGCGCGAGGTAAATGAAGGCGCAGGCAAGCTGCCATTTCCGTTTGGAGCATTGGGAGATTAGGGCCTTTCGCAGGTTTCGAGGTTTGAACGCGATCGGGCGGCCCTGAGTTTTACTGCCTTTCATCCGACCGATGTTATTGAGGCGAGTGCGGGGAGGCAAGGGGGAAGACTGGCCCTTTTTCACGAGTCTCTCCCGAGGTTGAACAAATCTCTACATTGACATGAGCTAGAGAAATAGATACGGTCCTCGAACTCGAAGTAATTCAAAAAATGTTCAAAAAATTATTCAAACATATTTCGGTAGCTACGGCTGCTTTCATCCTTGGCACAACCGATGGGCGTGCTGAGGTTTCCGTGATCTGGGACTTTTTACCCGAAAATGAAAACGGCTGGACGACGATCAATGGCGTTTCTTGGCTGGACACCAACGGAGTGACTGCTGGTCAGGGCGATGGCGCCGGTGTCGACACCTATTTTGGAGGGATCAACGGGACTGGTAATACTCGCCGTGCCCACGATGGCGCTCACGTTAATTTTATTTATCGCTCGCCTACCATCAATTTTGGGAGCGTCGATACCGTTGATTCTGTGCTCGAGATCGACTGGATCGGTGGCCAAGGCAATCAGGGTGGAAGTAACGCCCCCACGAATCCAGGGGCGATGATCGGGGTGGATTCCAGTGATGCCGGACAGAAGGGTCTGGCCCTTCTCAACCTTACCAGCGGTAACTACGATGCCATTTATTATAAAGCTGGAAATGGCAGTGATGTCGAGACCACCGCGCTCACTCAGGCAGATCTTACGACTGCCGGTGTCAGTCTCACCGACGACTACCAACTGGACTTTTTTGAAAACGATGACGGGGGCTGGGGGTGGTCAACTCTCTCCGCGGTCAGACTCGATGCCGCCGCGATCGGTGAGTCTGATGAGAACCTGACCATTACGGAGGTCAACTACTCACCTGAGGGTAATTCCCTGACACTGACTTGGGATTCGGGTGTCGGTAAGACCTACGCGGTGAAGTTCTCTCGCGATATGATCGACTGGTCTTCTGATCTCAATAGCTCGGTCATGGCAGATGAGGGCGAGCAGACGACGAGGGTTTTCGACCTGGCAGATGCAGGCCTCGTCGGAGAAGGACGTGTTTTCTTTAGAGTTGAAAGGCAGACAATCGAATAGATGGGAAAGAGGATATGTCGACTCTTGTCCACGGAGGTCGAAATTTCATCGAGAATCGATCGATAAGTTATGGAGAAATTTCCAGACGACGAGATCGAACTTTCTATTGTCATTCCCTGTCTCAATGAGGAGGACACGCTCGACCTTTGCATCGGCAAAGCGCTTCGCGCGATGGCGGAGCACGGCGTGTCCGGGGAAGTGATCGTCGCCGATAACGGCAGTACGGATGGTTCGTTGGAGATCGCCCGCAAACGCGCGGTGCGAATTGTATCTGTCGAGGAGGCGGGCTATGGCCGCGCGCTCATGGGGGGGATCGGTGCTGCTCGTGGGAAGTATGTCATCATGGGGGACGCCGACGATAGTTACGACTTTCTCGAAATTCCAAAATTCCTAGAAAAGCTGCGTGAGGGATTTGACCTCGTCCAGGGCTGTCGTCTTCCTGCGGGCGGAGGTCGGGTCCTGCCTGGTGCAATGCCATTGATGCACCGCTACCTCGGCAATCCGTTCTTCACCCTGCTCATCCGTTGGTGGTTCAAATCGCCCATCCACGATGTCTACTGCGGTTTGCGGGGCTTTACCAAATCGCACTATGAGGCGCTCAACCAGAGTTGCACGGGGATGGAGTTTGCGACCGAGATGATCATCAAGTCCAGCCAGGTGCCATGCCGGGTCGCTGAGGTTCCGATCACCCTCCACCCTGATGGGCGTGTCGCTCATGCGCCTCACCTGAGGACCTTCCGCGACGGCTGGCGCACCTTACGTTTTTTCCTCCTTAATTCGCCCCGCTGGCTTTTCCTGACGCCCGGCCTGCTCGCGATCTTGGCTGGGCTGATCGGCTATGGTCTCAGCATGCCGGGAGTGACGCTCTTCGAGATCAATTTTGACCTGCATACCCTTCTTTTCTCCAGCCTGTTTATGATGTGCGGATTCCAATCCATCCTCTTCGCCCTGCTCAGTAAGACCTATGCGGTCGAGTCAGGCCTCATCGGCCCCGATCCGCGCCTGGAGAGGTTCTATTCCTGGGCCACGCTGGAGCGGGGACTCCTTATTTCGGGACTGGCGATGTCGCTCGGCGTCTTTCTTTTGGCCCATGCCGTCAACGAGTGGCGGCTTTCCGATTTCGGTGCGCTTGACTACGGGAGTAACATGCGGTGGGTGATTCCCGGAGTGACAATCACCGTGTTGGGTGCCCAGTTACTACTCTCCAGTTTTTTCGTGAGCATCCTCGGCATCCAGACGAAACGATGAAGATCTTCGATCGAATCCATGGCGGCTACGTTCACCAAAGACGGGTGCGGGTGTTGGGAGGGATCTTCGCTTCAAGCCTTCCGCGGGATCTTTCTATTCTCGATGTCGGATGCGGCGATGGCTTGCTGGGGAAGGAGCTTGTCACGGAGCGTCCGGACTTGGAAGTGACTGGGGTTGATATCCTCGAGCGTGTCCATTGCGCCATCCCGATGAGACCTTTTGATGGGAAGAGTATTCCTTTCGATGACGGCACCTTCGATGCGGTCTTGCTGGCCGATGTGCTCCACCACGCCACGGATCCCTGTGGGCTCCTCAAGGAGGCGATGCGGGTTTCGAAGCGATTGATCGTGATCAAGGACCACACTCGAAACGGCCTTTTTGCTGGTGCGACTTTGCGGTTGATGGACAGCATCGGAAACGCCCGTCACGGAGTGGCCCTGCCCTATACCTACTGGACCCGCGAGCAGTGGGCAGGGGTGTTTGAGGATCTGGGTCTTAAGATCGAGGAGTGGACGAGCAAGGTGCCCCTTTACTCGTGGCCGGCCAGCATCATTTTCACACGGGGCTTGCATTTTTGCACCCTCTTGTCTCTGGAAGAAGAACTCCTTTGAAAAGGGAGATCAGTCATCAGCATCCCAAGCCTCTCATCATCTGGGCAGAACTTCCTACGGGAGCACCTCCGAAGTCTGGGAATCTCACAAAAGTTTTGAGATTGCGGTGAGGGACGTCAGTGGCGTCAAAGGGCGACGGAGCTTTAAATGTGTCGGGTTTTTCTAACTTTTAGGATTGCCCCCCCCCGAAGGCTGGCGTGCCCCTCCCGAGGGGTGGTGTGCAAAAACCAGTCTGGCCCCGCAAGTGGGCTTCGGCCTCAATGAGCGCGATCTCATTCTTAACCACAAAATAGATCGTCCCATGATGACCGAAGACCCAGAACAGAAACTCCCAGATAATGCCCTCGAAGCAATCCTCAACCACGGACTCGAAGGTCTCCCCCAAGCCCTCTCCATCCTCATCAACCAAGCCATGAGTCAGCAAAGCTACCAAACAACGCGACGAACAAATCCAAGCCTGGCGCACCAGACCCATTGGAAAAATGTCCCACCTCCAGCAAAACGCCCAGGCCGACGTCCCCAAGCTCACCATGCGCCTTCTCGTCGCAGCCGACATCCGCGCCATTCAACGCCCCCAGCCTTGAAGAAGTCCGCGAACAGTTTAAAAAAACCATTAAAAAATACCAAAAAACCGCCCCGGAAGTAGCCGCCTGGATGGAAACTGCCCTGCCCGAAGGCTTCACCATCTTCAGCTTACGCGAGCAAGTGCGTCGTCGCCTCAGGACCTCCCACAGGCTCGTAAACCTCAACAAACAAATCCGTCGCCGCACCAAAGTCGTCTCCATCTTTCCGAACAAAGAAAGCGGCCTGCGTCTCATCGCCTCCATCCTCATGGAAAGCTCAGACGACTGGGAAAGCGGCCGCAGCTCCCTCAACCCCGGGCACCTTTCCTCGCAAAATAACCAAACTGAAACTCAAACGATCAACCTCATGAGAATCGATACTTTTACAGAAAAAAAATTGCGCTGCCACCCTTGGTCGGCTGGCTCTTTTTTTTGCTCGGAAGCTTCATTTTGCGCCCTCCTCGCCTCGGGGGAATGCTCATGCGTGTTGCGCCCATTCTTGCTTGATGTTGAATGGTCTAATGCTAACTTTAATGCTGCACTAGCTTTGGCGCTGTAGAGTCCTAGCCAAAAATTGACCGCGACCTATTATGATTAAAAAATTTCTCAAACTGGTGACAGCGTCTCTTGTAGTATTCGCCATTAGTCCAACCACAGCCCATGCCGAGGTTTCGGTATTTTGGGACTTTTCACCCGGAAACGGACACGGCTGGACCACCGTCAACGGCACTGCTTGGTTTGCAGACGACGGCGTTGGCGCTGGTCAAGCAACTGGTGGCGGTATTGATGGTTACTTCGGTGGGATCAACACCACCGGAAGCACTAGAAATGCCCACGATGGAGCTCACGTAAATTTCCTTTACCGCTCTTCTACGATCAACTTCGCCACCGTCCATCCGACCGACCCAGTGCTTGAGTTCGATTGGTTTGGCGGAGCTGGCAATCAGGAAGGGGCTGCGGATATTGCTAACCCCACAGCAGAGGGCTTCGAAGGAACCGTCACTACTGGCGCAGGTCAAAAGGGCCTTGCCTTGCTCAATCTGACAACTGGAGATTATGATGCAATTTACTACGATCCAACAAACGGCAACGGAACCGAGAGCTTCTCACTCACCCAAGCTGATCTTACCGGAGCCGGCGTCAGTCTTACGGACAACTACCAGCTGGACTTTTTCGAAAACGACGATGGAGGTTGGGGCTGGACCCGGTTGAATGAGGTGAGGCTGGATGGAGCGGCCCTTATTGATATGCCGTTTAATGTGAACTGGGATTTTAATGATGGTGAGAGAGGAGATCATAATTGGAAGATCGAGAATGGCTTTGCCAGCTTTTCGACCGATGGAGTTCATGCTTCTCAGGATGGCTCCAACTTTTCGGAAAACGCGGCTCACGCGGCAATGCTTTTCAGATCACCGATGATTGATTTTAGCCGATTAGATCCGGATCAGGATGCGATCGAGGTTAATTTTATTGGTGGTCAGGGAAATCAAGGAGGAGCCCCGGAACCTGCGGGTCCGGATACGATCTTTAATTATAACGGAGGAAACTCTGATGCCAACGGGCAGAAAGGATTGGCCTTTTTCAATCTGACGACGGGAATCTACGATCACGTCCTCTATGACTCTGAGAATGGCGGAAATAATCCCGAATCGATTTCACTCACCCAGGCTGAATTGGTTGCCGCCGGAATCGATATCGATGAAGTCTATCGTTTGGACTTTTTTGATTACGATGACGGAGCCTCCGGCTGGACCCGGTTGGAGAGCGTGAATCTCAACGGCTTGGTCATTCCTGATCCACCCCCACCCCCGCCCCCGCCATCTGAAACTGTTCTTACCTGGGACTTCTCACCCGGAAAGGAACACGGCTGGACCACCGTCAATGGAACTGCTTGGTTTGCAGGCGACGGCGTTGGCGCTGGCCAAGCAGATGGAGGCGGTATTGCTGGTTACTTCGGTGGGGTCAACGCCAGCGGAGCCACGAGAAATGCCCACGATGGAGCACACGTAAATTTCCTTTTCCGCTCTCCTACGATCAACTTCGCCACCGTCCATCCGACCGACCCAGTGCTTGAGTTCGATTGGTTTGGCGGAGCTGGCAATCCGGGAGGGGCTGCGGATATCGCTAACCCCACAGCAGTGGGCTTGGGAGGAACCGTCACTACTGACGTAGGTCAAAAGGGTCTTGCCTTGCTCAATCTGACAACTGGAGATTATGATGCAATTTACTACGATCCAACAAACGGTAACGGAACCGAGAGCTTCTCACTCACCCAGGCTGATCTTACCGGAGCTGGCGTCAGTCTTACGGACGACTACCAGCTGGACTTTTTCGACAACGATGATGGGGGCTGGGGCTGGACCCGGTTGAATGAGGTGAGACTCGATTCGACTGCACTTGGCGAATCAACTGGCCGTATCGAAATTACGGACATTGATTATTCTCCTGACACGAACTCAGTGACCCTCACTTGGGATTCCCGGGAAGGAGTGACTTATGTCGTGAATTATTCGAAAGACATGACCGATTGGTCGGCTGATATCGATGATTCGGTCATTGGCGATGTTGGAAACCAAACGACCAGGACGTTTGAATTGAGAGGCCTCGGGATTGTTGATCAAAGAAAGATTTTCTTCAGAGTAGATCGGTAGCCAGCCAACTTGGCTGCGTCTGGCTGATATTGTAACACACTTTCAGCACCTAACGGGACTCTTTCTTGGCCTAATTCGCGGTTTGGTTTTTTATGAGGGCCGTCTTTGGGTTTTGCTTGGTGGGGCTGGAGTTGTGTAGATTGTTTCATCGAATCCTAGCAGTCTGTCGGACTTGGGCGCGGAGCCTGTTTTTACACTGAGTTAGATTCCCTCATGGCAGCTCGCTTCGTCCACGTTGATCACGATACTCCACTTCTCCTGCCTCCTGATCTCCGGGACTGGATCAGCAAGGATCACATGGCTCATTTCATCATGGACGCGGTTGATGCCCTCGATCTCACCACGGCAAAAACCAACGAGCGTGGCACCAGTTCGGCGCAATATCCCCCGGCCACCATGCTGGCCTTACTTGTTTATTGCGACGCCACGGGCACTTTTGCCAGCCGCCGTCTCGAGACCCTCACCTATGAAAACGTCGCCGTGCGCTCCCTCTGCGTCGACACCCATCCTGACCACGATTCGATCTGCAAATTCCGCCGCTAGAATAAGGCCCTCCTTGCCTCCTGCTTCCACCAAATCCTGGAGCTTGCAACGATAGCCGACATCCTCAAAGTCGGTAAGCCAAAGCGGTCCTCGAAGAACGTGCCAAAGTCCGCTTTGAAAAAGAACTGGCAGAGCATGAGCAAAAACTCGCCCAACGAAAGGCCAAAGAAGAAAAAACCGGACGCAAGCCCCGTGGCAAAACGCCCAAACCCCCCGAGCCCGGCCCCTGGCCCAAAGACCAATACAATTTCACTGATCCCGAAAGCCGCATCATGAAAAGCGGAGGGAGCTTTGAACAATGCGATAACTTCCAGGCCGCGGTCGAAGTCGAGACCATGCTCATCGTCGGAGGATTCATCAAGGAAGTGCTGGGATTTCGAAGATTCATGCTACGCGGGATGGAGAAAGTGGGCCTTGAGAGCGACCTACTGAAGAGCAGCTATAATCTCAAAAAAATGGATCACCTTGGAATGCGCTTCTCCGCCAGCTGAACCTGGGAAAGAGCCTCCCAATGCTCGGAAAGAGCACGTAATGACCTCCGAAAACCGGCCTGAGGACCAATGAGATCCCCCAAAATTAAATAACCACCCCATCGTAATATCATCACGGGTAAAAGGATACAGGAGCTTGATATTAAAACATGCCTGGCATGTTTTTCGCGGAGAGGCCATCGCCTCGTTTCCGTGGAGACCTTCCCCTTCACCCACGGGCGGCGTAAAATCAGTTCCGCCACCTTCACTACGGCGGACGGGTCGGAACAAACCATCCCCGCGAAGATGTTCATCGACGCTTCCTACGAGGGCGATCTCTTCGCCGCCGCCGGTGAAAACTTCCACGTAGGCCGCGAATCCCGCAGCCAATACGGAGAGCCCCTCGCTGGCGATGAAAACGGCCAGGCCGATGGTCAGGTCCAAGGCTACAATTTTCGCCTGTGCATGACCACGGCGGAGGAAAACAGGCTCTACCCACCCGCCCCGGAAGGATACGACCGCAACGATTTCACTCCCATCCTCCCGCTCATCGTCGCAGGGAAAAGCACGAAAATTTTCGATTCCAAACACGCCGGCATCTACCGCGCCCACCTGCCCCTGCTCCCCAACGGAAAGACCGATGTCAACGATGCGCCCAACGCCCCCGCCCGAATGTCCATGTCGGACATCAATGACGAATGGCCGCTAGCCGACCACGCCACCCGCCAACGGATTTTCAACCGGCACCTCTACTACAACATCGGCCTCCTCCACTTTCTCCATAACGATCCCGAAGTCCCGGAAAACATCCGCGAGGACGCTCGCAACTGGGCTCTCTGCAAGGTTGAGTTTACCGAAACAGGCGGCATCCCGCCCCAGCTTTACGTCCGCGAAGCCCGCCGCCTCGTCGGACAGCATGTCTTCACCGGTAACGATACCCGCACCGCGGAAAAGGACGCCCGCGCCATCCGGACAGCATCGCCAGCGGCGACTAAATCCACAACTGCCACGGCACCGGCCGCACCGGCACCCGCTTCGATGGCGAGCACACCGGCCAGTTTTTCGAGAAAACCCAACCCTTCCAGATGAAATACGGGATCATCGTCCCGTAGAAAACCACCAACCTCCTCGTCCCCGTCGCCTGCTTCGCCAGCCACTTCGGCTTCGACTGCTAGGAATTTACTTTTGAAGGGAGGGCTTTAAAGCCGCCCTTGGACCGGAACGGAGGCTGCCATCGCTTCCGCGTCCCGTATTTTGGGAGGAGCTTTAGTATCGAAAGAAAAGTAAATAACCCTTTGTGGAACTTGCGGAACCCGTGGCCCTGTCAGGGCTGCTGAGGGGCTAGCCTTTGTGGTCGCGGCGGAAGTCGTCCGCCCGCAGCGCGCCTTTTCGACATGGGAGCTGGGGCATCGGCCTTCGGCAATTCTTGAGATGATCCGCTACTTGATTTCCTTGATCCAGATGTTGCGGAAGCGGACGTCTTGTCCGTGTTCCTGCAGTTTGAGCGGCTGATCACTGGGGCCGTTCTTTACTCCTCCATTGGCGTGCTTGACCGTGACCCTGTCGTGAACTTTGAGGCCATTCCACCAGAGGGTGAGGCGGGCAGGCTCTTTGACTTTTTCGCCCTCCCACTCGGCTGCTTTGAAGATGAAGTGGAAGGAATGCCATTCGCCATTTGGGCGCCAGGCGTTGCCTTGGGGGACATGCTCCATGCAAACTGCGGCGATGCCATGAGGACCAATCTTCCATGCGTAGGGATCAGCGATGTTCTTACCCTTGGGTGATTCAATTTGCAGCTCGTGACGGTTCTGCATGTAGACTCCGCTGTTGGCATAGCCTTCCGCCTTGTCGTCGCCGCGACCGCCCATCATGACGAACTCCACGTGGCCTTCGAAATCGTGATACTTCTTTTTGGTGACGAGGTCATGGGTGCCCCATTTTTTGCCGCCATCCGTCATGAGCACTCGGCTGTCATCGGTGGGGCTCTTTACCACTTTCCAAGTGATGGGCATGTCCTTTTCAGGCCACATTTTCCAGTTCGTTTTGACCGATTCCATCGTGCCATCGAAGGGCGTATCTGCTCCCGTAGGAGCCTTAACGCCGAGGTCTTTTGCTTTGTCATATCCCGCTTGGGTCTTGGGTGCCTTTGCGTTTGCCGTGACTCCGATGAGAGAGAAGACAGCGCAAAAAGAAATGAGTTGTTTGGTTTTAGTGGAAGCCATGGAGGAGGACAATACGTGTTGGAGAGTGTTTGCCTATCGTAAAGAACTCTCAAGCTTCGGAGAAGCTCCTGGAGCTACGGAAGAGTCTTCCTCTTCGGGCAAAAGCGGTAGTGCTTGTCTAGAGATCCCAGAGGTCGACTTCGAGCGCAGCACGCTTGTTTTTTGAAAGACCTTCCTCCGTGCCATCGCCAACCCACTCGGGGACCCTCCCGCCATGCCTGCTCTCAACCTCACGCTCGTCGAACAAAAAGCCCTCGTCGATTCGATCAAAACGATCAAATGATTTCACCAAGATCGAGCCCTAAGTAGCCGTTACCCTGCCACTAAGTTTTCTTATATTTCCAGTTTCCCCAGCTCAGAACCTCGACTTTCACTTTGGTAATCCCTCTGGAGTAGAAGCCGAGGCGTTGCGCACTACCGATGGTGACGTCGATGATGCGGCCTTTTATGTATGGGCCGCGGTCGGTGATGCGGAGGATTTCTGACTTTCCATTAAACAAGCTGGTGACTCGAATACGGGTGCCGAAGGGGAGCGATTTGTGGGCGGCGGTGTAGGCGCCGTTTGCGAGGAGGCGTCCGCTAGCGGTAGTGCGACCGTGGTTTGTTTTGATGCTATACCAAGAGGCGTGACCAGAGTAGGTTTTCAGGGCAATCTCCGGGGCGGTTTTGGGTTTCACGACTTTCTTAGGCGTCGCCTTCTCAAGCTTTACCGCTTTTTTTTTGCCCGGAGTGAGATCGCTGCAGGAAGTCAAAAAAGCAGTACACCCAAGGAGGCTGAGAATACAGGTTGTTGTCATGTGTAAAGTGAGGCTATCACCAGTCCGATGATGATTGGAAGCGCTTTTGCGATCATCGACAGACGCGCGGGATTTTGATAAACGATCGGAAGGATGAGAAAATTGCACACTCTTTTAATTTCGCTAGTCGGGGTCTCCCTCATGGTGGCTTTCGCGGTGCCTGGAGAAGCGGAGCGCCGGAAAGCGGTTGGGAGTCTCATGCATCTGACTCCGCAGCTTAAGGCGGCTTTTGAGGCGAGTGATGACTTTCAGCCTCTTCCGAAGCCGGGTGGTTTTGACTGGCTGGCGACTCATAAAGAGGCGGGGCAGACCTACCCTCAATTCTTAAAAACCCGTCCGGATAAGCCCGGCGCGGGCGGGCGCAAGTTCATCTACCTGCAACCGATCGGCGACTTCCCGGCGGAGGCTCCGCAGATGGCGACTTTGAAGAAATACCTGGAGGCCTACTTTCATCCCATGCCGGTGAAGCTGGCCAAGACGCTGAATCCTGCCGATCTCAAATCGGTGACCACACGGGATGATCAGGTTAATTGCCTTGATCTCCTGGACGCTCTGCAAGTCCGCGTGCCGCGTGATGCCTACATCGTGATGGGGGTCACGATGAAGGATCTCTACCCCGGGCCCAAGTGGAATTTCGTTTTTGGAATGGCCCGTTTAAAAGCGCGTTGTGGAGTCTTTAGTTTCGCACGATACGGAATCGAGGAGGATCAAAAGCTGGCGCTTTTTCGGGCCCTCAAAGTGATCTCACACGAGACTGGTCACGCCTTTGGAATCAAACATTGCATTCACTTTCACTGTCTCATGAATGGGTCGAACAGCTTGACTGAGACGGACCGCGCGCCCCTTCACTTTTGCCCGGCTTGCTTGCGTAAGATTCACTGGGGCCTGCGCTTTCAACCGAGTGAACGCTACCAAAAGCTTGCTAATTTTTTGAAAGCGAATGGCTTGCAGAAGGACGCGGAGTGGTTTTCCAAGCGTGCTGTGAAGACCAA
The DNA here is from genome assembly GCA_047629805.1 of Akkermansiaceae bacterium. Lineage (GTDB taxonomy): Bacteria > Verrucomicrobiota > Verrucomicrobiia > Verrucomicrobiales > Akkermansiaceae > SW10. The sequence goes on from JBLHUR010000104.1 coordinate 17,038, forward strand.
GTAAAAAAGGCTCATTGACTGACTTCAGAGTCTTTGGGAGGCTCACAGAAGGTCCGAGACACCCCCCCCGGTTCATCAATTCAACACGCATCCACGATGAAATCGACACACCTAACCGGCATCATGGCGACAGCTTTTTTTCAGAGTGCCCCGGCACTAATCACGGATTGCTGTCCGGCACTTCACGGTGGATTTTGGCATCGTCCAGAACCTTGTTGAGGACGCCGGGTGTTGCGCCGTGTTCCAAGCCGATGCGCTCGTATTCCGAGTGATTGATCGGGACAATGATCTATCTCTGAGAATCGATGATTCGTTTTAGTGAAAATCTGCCTAGGATAGCCCGTGATGAATCTCCTCATGCAGCGCGACTTTCAGCCTTTTGCCGCTCCTCATAACCTGGCGATCCTCGTGACTTTGATCACGGCAATCATTGTGACGCGGTATGCGCGGAGTGGGCCGGCTGAGAAGAGCCTGAAGAGGTTGCGCTATACGATGGGGATTTTGCTTCTGATCGCGGTGGGGTTGGACCCGGTGTTGTCGCTCTTTCGGTATGGGATGGGGGCACACGGTTGGGAGGTGGTGGTGGACAATTCGCTGCCGTTTTATCTCTGCGATGTCGTTTCGATCTTACTGGCAATCGCTCTCTTCACGAAGAGTCAGCGTTTGGCGGAGATCGGGTATTTGTGGGGATTGGCGGGGACGATGCAGGGCTTGCTGATGCCGACCTTGTGGTTCGATTACAAGGAAATCGAATTTTATATCTTTTTCCTGCAACACGGTGGCGCTCCGGTAGCGGCGGTGTTTTTGGTCTGGGGAATGGGGATCGTGCCACAAAAGGGAGCTTTTTTAAGGGCGATCTATTGGAGCTTGGGCTACGTCGCGATTGTGATGGCGATCAATTGGAAGATTGGAGAGAACTACGGATTTCTCAATGGGAAGCCCGATGATGAGACCTTCTTTGATTACATGGGACCATGGCCTTACTACTTGATCACCTTGCAGGCGGTTGCCTACACGCTCTATGCGATTCTGCTCTGCATTGCCCCGAAGGGAAAAAAATTGCTCGATTCAGCTTAGGTTTAAGTTGGGGTCGCATGGATGCGGATATGTAAGCGGTCCTCTCTTTTCTCTGCCTCCTTCCAATCCTATCGAAAGCCGAGGATGCGGTGCTCGATCTAACGAGTCTGCATTCCTACGCGGGGCAGGAAGGACCGGGCGTTATTCCAGGCGTTTGCTTAACGCTCGCTTCTCGAACGAGAGGAAGTTGCTCTGGGATGAGAGGGCGGGCACTCTGGAAGCCCAGATCACCCAGCCGATTCAGGATCACATCGAGATGGGATTCAGAGGTGCAGATGGTGACCCTGACTTAAAATTCGCGGTCGAGGAGGTAGTGGGCGATGCCTTTGAGGTGTTGGCCTTTTTTGCCGAAGAGGGTGAGGGCATCGAGGGCTTTTTTGGTGAGGCGGGAGGCTTCCTTTTTTGATTGATCGAGACCCAGGATGGAGGGGTAGGTGGCTTTGTCGACGGCTTCGTCTTTGCCGGCGGTTTTGCCAAGTTGCTCGGTGGATTGGGTGACGTCGAGGATGTCGTCGATGACCTGGAAGGCGAGTCCGAGGTTGTAGCCGAACGTCGTGAGGGCATCTATCTGGCGGATGGTGGCGTTCGCAGTCATGCCGCCGAGGCGGAGGGAGGTGGTGAGGAGGGCCGCGGTTTTGTTTTCGTGAATGCGGACGAGTTGGGCCTTGGTGAGATCTTTTCCTTCGCCTTCGAGGTCGAGGACTTGGCCGCCGATGAGTTTTTTGGAGCCTCCGCATATGGAGAATTCGAGAAGGATGTCTTTTAGGGAGTAGCGCTTTGTGGGCGGGGTGTGGGCGAGGACGGTGAAGGCTTCGGTGAGGAGAGCGTCCCCGATGAGGATGGCCATGCCTTCGCCGTAGACTTTGTGAGAGGTGGGTCGGCCGCGGCGGAGGTCGTCGTCATCCATTGAAGGGAGGTCATCATGGACGAGGGAGTAGGTGTGCATGATCTCGACTGAGCAGGCGGGTGGGAGGGCGTTTTCGACTTCGCCTCCACAAGCTTCAGCTGCGGCGAGGGTGAGGATGGGGCGGAGGCGTTTGCCACCGGCGAAGATGGAGTAGCGCATGCCTTGGTGGACGGTTTTTGGCCGGACCGTGACGCGCGGAAGGAATCTGTTGAGGGCGTCGTCGACGAGGACTTGCTGGCTTTTGAGGTAAGCTTTGAGATCGGCCACGGGGGCGAGCCTAACAGGAATCGCGGTGAGGGAAACCGGTTATTGCAGAGATCTGAAATGAGGTTACGTTTCGTCTCATGAAACTAAAGACACTTTTGCTGTCAGCCTTATCAGCGGCTTCGCTGACGGCGGCTCCTCTGGAAATCGGAGGCAAATTACCTGAACTCAAAGGAAAGAATCAAGATGGCAAGGGGGTCGTGCTCAAGGCGGCTGGTGGCAATCAGTGGTTACTGATCTTTACTTATCCCAAGGCCCTGACCGGCGGATGAACCAAGCAGGCATGTTCGGTGCGGGACGCATTCGAAGAATTGAAGGGGAATAAAGTGACGGTATTTGGGATGTCGACCGACAAGGTGGAGACCCAAAAGAAGTTTCAGGAGGCTCACAAGCTGCCTTATGATTTGATCTCAGATCCCAAAGGGGAGATTGCGAAGGCAATCGGGGTGCCGGTGACTCTGGGGAAATTTATGGGCCGACGAGCTTTCCTCTTTAAGGACGGTACGCTGATCTGGAAAGACGAGAAAGGTGCAACCAATACCCAGGGCGCGGATGTGCTGAAGGCGATGAAGGAGGCTGGGTAGGTTCAGCCCTTTTCGGCTAAACGACCTTCGAGCGCCTTCTTCAAGAGAGGGCGCTTTTTTTCGAGGATGGGACCGAGAGAGAGGATGACGCCGGCGGTTTTTTTCTCGTTGTAGTGGAGCTTGAGAGTGGTGAGGTCTTCGTCGAAGTCGGCGTCCTCGAGCTGGGTCCAGTAGACGAGGTTGAGATTTTTCTCGGCTTTAAAGAGGGGGAAGATCTCGATTCCCATGGGGGTGAGAATGATGTAGGCGTGGCGCGCGCAGCGGGCCGCGAGGCGAGTGAGAAAGGCCGCCAGGACAATGGGGATGAGGGGCATCCACCAATGAAAATTAGGGTGTCCCATGAGCCAAGTGACGGAGAAGAGAAGGGCTAAGGCAATGGCGACGGCGGCGGCGACGATAAAGGTCTGGGCTTGGCCAGCGCGGGTGAAGCGAAGTTCCTTGTGCGGTTCCGCAAGGTCTTTGGGAGCAGCCATTTCTTAGAGCGTGGTTTTTTAAACGTCGATGACATTTCCGTCATCGAGTTTGGATTCGGGTTTGGCTTCTTGAGGAGGAATGCCGGGGGTGACGACTTTGATGTTGGCTCTGAGCTTCTCGCCGAGGTATCCGGCGACAAGGGCGCGGACGGGCGGAATGAGGAGGAGGAAGCCGACGGCATCGGTGAGGAAACCGGGGGTAATGAGGACGGCGCCGGCGAGGAGGATCATGATGCCATCGAAGGCTTCACGAGCGGGGAGGCGGCCTTCGCCGGTGGCTTTTTGGAGCTTTTGCATCGCTCGAATGCCTTGGGACTTTGTCAAAGCGGCGCCGAGGATGGCGGTGACGACGATGATGGCGAGGGTGGGCGGGAAGCCGAGTTCACCACCCAAGGTGATGAAGAGGTAGAGCTCGGCCAAAGGGACGAGGATGAAGAGGATGAGTAATTTTCCGAACACGATGCTAAGGGAATTTAGTGAGGGGAGGGGACTTCGCCACTACAAAGGAGTAGGAAAAAGAGAACGAACGTGCTCCTGGGACTGGTGTGGCTCGATCTATGCGCTACAAGACTCAGAGGTTGGCTATTCCTTGACGGGGGAGACCGCTTTTTTGGCTTCCATGACCTTATATTGGGTGGTGTGAATGGCCGCTTTTATTTTGGTTTCGTCGGTCTTAAGCGGATCGAAAGTAAGGGTGGCGGTGCCTGTTAAATACGAGATCGATTCGACAAAGGTGACTCCGGGGGTGTGACCGAGAAGGTGGGTGAGATGGTTACTGCAATTTTGGCAGACGAGGCCTTTGATTTTGAAAGTCGTGCGGTGAGCGGTGATTTTGACTCCGGCGGCCGTCAGCTTTTTCTTTAAATCGGCCTCTTTGAGTTTGGCTGGGTCAAAACGAAGGGAGAGCAAACCAGGCTTTTGGGAAAGCGTAACGAGATGGGCGCCTGCGAGAGTTGCGATGGTTGTGGTGACTCTTTGAGAAGTTTGGGCGCTTTCCAGTCCTTTAACGACGAGTTCCAATTTGGTCTCCTTCCCCGCGACCAGGGTAATCAGAGAAACGAGGAGGATGGGAATAATAGCAGGCTTCATCATTTCCTTTAATGAACGTATCAGAATGGGGAATATTTCTCAAATTTTGTGTGGAGTGATCTCAAGAGACCGGCGAGGGCGCTTGCCGCATGGTTTGAGGTTGTCTATCAGGTTTCTATGCACACGCCAGGGGGGGGGTGATCGATTGACCTGAGTGCGATGTCGCAGCGGGTTTATTTGCCGGAGAGCAAGAAGTTGATTTCGGGGCCGGAGGGTGAAGTTGGGGCAGATCTATGATGTGCTGTTGCCGCAAGGGAGAATGTTACCGGCGGGATCTTGTGTGGGGGTGGCTTGGGTGGGTGGGTGGGTTGGCGTTGGGAGGTGGGTATGGCCT
>JBLHUR010000105.1:0-21159 GCA_047629805.1 Akkermansiaceae bacterium
CAAAACAGCGGACAATCCAAACATCTTCATTCCCTCTCATCTACCACAATCGAATCCGCATTTGAACGGATTTCCGATCTCCCCTAGTAATAAGCCCATGCCCCTGGGCCGCGTCATCCTCCTTCTCCTTACCTTCGCCACCTCCGCGCAGGCCGATTCCTTCTTCCAAGACCAATGCGTGAAGTGCCACGGACCCGACAAACAAAAAGGCGACCTCCGTCTCGATACCCTCGCTCCCGACCTAGAAATAGGCACCTCGTCCTCGAAGTCCTAACCCCCCCTCAACCAAGCTACGTAAAAAACCTCTGCGCCTGCGTGAGACTCTCCCTCAACCGAGCTCCGCTGCTCTGCGTGAGACCCACCAAAACCCAAGCCCCTCAACCTTATTCAAACCAGGTACCGTTGCACCTTCCTCCGCTCCACCAGCCCCTACCTCGCACCCCTCCAAGACCACCGCCAAAAATTCACCGCTCAATTTCCCGCGCTAATTAGAGAAAACCGCGTCGTTTCTGGATTCTGGGATTTCTAGGTCTGCTCTGGTCCTGGTGGATTCGTGTCGCTTCTCTCTCTAGACCGGATTGTTGACAATCATTGCCAACTTTGGGATCGTTTCGTGCGAACAAAAGGGTCTATGCCGACCCAAAACGTGAATCTGACTCCTGAACTCGAGGGCTTTGGGAAGTCCGAAGTGGCTACCGGTCATTTCAACAATGCGAGCGAGGTGCACCGTGCGGCCTTATCAGCACTCAAGCAGAGGACACTCGAAAAAGAGCTTCGTATGGAGCGCCTAAAAATCGATGTTCAGAAGGGTCTAAATAATTTTGAGGATGGACGGATGTTGATGGGTTGATCGTGAAAAGCCCTCGTCATTTTATTGTTTACCGGAACCTCAACTCTCAACCGCTTGACCCAATCGTCGCCATATACGCCAGCCTTTGATATTCTCCGAACTCCACTCGCGAATCCCGCGACCCTCCCTCAAAGAGAACGCGATGAGGGCAAGCGGGAGGAAAATTCCAAGGGCGTAGAAAATATTCCCCCTTTTCTGTAACCTCTGTTCCTTGAGATCCGAATTCCCTCATGAACTCCGGCCTCCCGCCGGTCAAAAACAAAGACGAATCATGAATATGAAACAGAATCTCCTTATCGGTGGCGGAACCGTTTTCGGCGCACTTGCTGCGGTCGTTTTAATGAAAAACCTGCCCTCCGACGAACAGAACTCGGCAAACAACACAGCCGACCCAAAACCGAAAATCGAATCAGCCGATTCCACCGGTCAAGCAAAAGACGGGACGGCATCGAGCACCCGAAGTGGTATCAAGGTGGACGAGATCCTCGGTCAGTTGGCGGAAAATGCCCCTGAAATCGATCTCCAGGAACTTGAAGGACGGCGGGGAGAGTTCCGCGATGAAATGCGGGAACGGCAAATGGCACGCCTCACAGATAAAATGGGAAAATGGAGCGCCGCTCTCGGTCTTGACAAGGATCAGCAAGGCAAGCTCCTCGACCTCGCCGATTCCCAGTTCGACGAGATGGAATCGATGGAACAAACCGTTGAAGGGGGCGACCCAGCCGAGATCTCGGACACCGCCAAGCGCGCCATGGCGATCATGAGCGGACGTGCTCTCGAAGAGTCGATGGTCGAAATGCTCTCTCCCGACCAAAAGAAAAAGTATGAGGAATTTGGCAATCTCCAAAACCAAAACCGGGCAGAAGCAGGCTCATTGCGCCAACTTGCCACCCTGCAGGAAGACCTCATGCTCACCCCGGAGCAACGCAATGATGCCTACGGAATCATTTATGCAAACCAAATGGAACAGGCTGAAACCAACTCTGACGTCTCCTCGATGATTAAGCAATTTGCCTCCCAGTCCGGAATCACGATTGATCCAGCCCTTCAGGGTATGATTTCTTCCATCGCCAATCGGGGAATGGAACAATTGGCTTCGGGTGAGCAACTCGAGGGAGAAGGCATGAAGGAACTCGCGGAGAACGCCATCAACAGCTCAGTCGCCGAACAAGTCGATCTTATGCGTCCGGTGCTCACCGCCGCTCAACTTGAACTCTACCGCGGCCAACTCGAAGGCCGTTTCTCCAATCTTGGAAATCTCATTCCCAGAGGTCTAAACGGCCAATAAGCTGCTGTCTCCCCCATTCAGTAAGTGTGAATTTCTTTTTCACCGCTTAAGCTAGCCCGTAATGAAACTGATCCTCCTCCTGTCCCTCCTTGGAATTGTGACGACCCTTGCCAGCCCGATTTGGCTGGCGGATCTTGGAACAAGGTCTCCATGGGTCGCTCATATCGATACCACAAAACTGCGGACATCGCCTCTGAGAAACTTCCTCGCCGAGACAGCGGGGTTTGATCAGTTTCTGCAGCTCAAAGGCTCGCTCAAAGACAAACTCTCACTCGACGTGGAAACCATCGAAGGGTTGACTCTCCTAGGATCAGGAAAGAAGTGGCGCGAAACTTCGATCCTCATTCGAGGCGACTTTGCACTCAATCACTTCGATTCCCTCCCGGTCGTGGACGACAAATCCGGAAGCGAGAATCTCTTAATCCGTCAGGTCCCGGAATTGGACAAAAGAACTTTTTTCCTGACCAAATATTCCGGGAAAGAGCTCGTGGTTGGCACCTCGGTGCAAGCCGTGCGAGACGGTGTCGGCACTTTAAGAGAACCGGCACCTAACTCCTGGGCCACCGCTGATTTAACTGATGACACTCGCGCGAAACTCGGCTCGGCCATCGCCCTCTTTGCCATCGATATGAAAACGATCGGAGCGGAACTGAAATTTGAAGCGGAGCTCACCCGTGCGATGCGGAGCGCCTGGCTTTTAATTAACTCCCGGGGCAATGACATCGAGGTCAGCTTCCTCATCAACAGCCCCGATTCAGAAGGTCTCACTTTCCTCAGCGAAAAATGGACCTTCTTTTCCACCATGCTGGTGGCCGGGCAGGAGACTCCGCAAGCGGTCCGTGAATCAATGGCCGCCCAAAAGGTGACGATGCATGGCCAATGGATGACCGTCACAATGGCGGCCCCCCCAAAAGAGGCGGCTCAATTTTTAAAAGCCTTCGGCCCCTTATTTGGCCAAGAACCCAAGAAGACGACTAGCCCGGAGTAACACAGCCTCCTGCCCTCAGAACCATGGAAGATTCCGATGAAGAGCTCGTGGCCTTGTGCAAAAAAGGAACTCTTCATGCCTTCGAATCCCTCGTGAAACGTTATCAGCCCCGCATTCTCGGATTCCTGGAGAAGCAAATATGTAGTCGGGTGGACGCGGAAGACGTGACCCAACGCACCTTCATTCAAGCCTACCAAAGCCTTGACCGCTTTGATTCGAAATATCGCTTTTCTCCCTGGCTTTTTACCATCGCAAGGCGGCAGGGCATCGACTTTCTTCGGCAGGCTGGAAGCCGCCAGAGAACGCAAGAACAACTTCGCTCCGAACCTCCTCCGGCTTTCGCCGCTGATCCTTCGATGATGTTGGGAGAAAAAGAAAACCTCAATCAGATTTGGCGTTGGATTTGGAAAAACCTCGACGCGAGATCCAGCGAAGTTCTCTGGCTGCGCATTCAAGAGGAACTCAACCTCGCCGAAATTGCAGGGGTCATGAAGCTGAGCCGCAGTCATGTCAAAGTTCTCCTCTTTCGTGCCCGAAAGTCGCTTGGTAAAAACTTTGCCCGCCAACCCGAATCCTCCTCTCCTCGGAGCACAACTCAACCCGCTTCGTCCCCAAGCCTTTAAACATCTCAAATCGATATGAAAAAACTCCGTTGCCATTTCGTCCAACATCGGTTCGATCCAAATTCTTCCAAGGCGGGCCTTCTTTCCAAACACGTGAACTCGTGCCAGGAGTGCCGGTCCTTCCTTGAGGAGACCGACTCCATCGAGCAACAACTTCACTCTGACCCGCCCCCACATGATGCCACGATTTGCCGCGATATCATGAGGCAGATTAGGAACGTCGCACCGACCGCTGCTCCGAAGCCCTCCAAGTTCCAGCCCCGGGTGCTCGGAGCCGGGCTAGCCACGGCCATCGCAGCCGCGATCATTGCGATGATTTTTATCAATCCGAATGACAATGGAAACAAAGGGCCGATCGCTGAAGCATCTCCGCCTGTCCCCAAAGAGGAGCCTTCGCTAGCTCCCGCTGAGAGTCCAATGCAATCGTTGGCGGTCTTGATGAAGCAACAAGAACTTTTGCGACGAGACGCACGGAAACTCGGAGCACATCTCCGCGAGCGCGTCATCCTTTTCCAGCCTGTAAATTAAAACCGCAATTCGCGATCAACTTATTTCTCGGACGCACCCGCGATCACCAAGCTTCTGTAAATCACGCAGTCTCTTGACCCAAGATCCACGCCTTACCGAAGTCAAAAAGGGCAAGCCCACCCTCCTCGACCAAACCGCCAGCTTCTCCGACGCCAAGCTCGGCAACGCCTCCAGCAACAGAAACCTCTTCGTCTCCCACCTCGAACACCTCGGCCTCGAAACCGATAAATTTACGAGCGGGAGTTCAACTCTCAACGGTTTGACAATGACGTAACCAAAAGCGCCTGCTTTTGGTCCTCTGGGCACACTTTCAAAATCCGGCTGGAAAGAGCGCGGAATTGCGAGCATAGCCAGATGGTGTTTCCAGCGGGTCGGCCCGCCTTGAGGTAATGGGCATCATGAAGCTCAGGCATCACTGATTCATGTCGTTTTTAGCGTGCAGCAGCACCATTCTAAATGGTTTTTTTTCTTTTATGACAATCTTCCTTCTCCGCCTCCTCTCCAAACGATAAACTCCTTTAGTAGATAGAAAGTTCCCCATTCTGGAGTATCCAAAAAACTGAATTTTATTGCCATGAACGAAAACGAAGCAAAAGAAGAGCCCAAAAACACCGCCTTTCCCGAAGTGACCCCGAAGCCTGCAAAGAGTGCCCGCGAGAGGAGACTTGAGTCTCACGATTCACCGTTTCGCGGATTATCTGGTAAGACATACTACCTTCGCCAACTTTTCAATCTGGTCTTCTTTCTCCCTGGCTTTTTTGCCGGTCGACAAGCAAAGAAGATCGTTGCGACAGGATACGGTAAGGTCTGTGGCTACAACGATATTGTCTACACCTACCCAATCTTACCGATCACCGGCATCTTGATCGGCCTGTCTTCCGTGACAGACAATCCCGCTTCCCTGCAGATCATGGGAGTGATCTGGGCACTATCGCTCCTGATCATTCTCGCAACGATTGGCGAGGACATCAGCGGACGACTGATCGGTGCCTTCATCGGCGTCATCATCGCAGTAGGCGCAGCTTGGGTAGTCTTACAAACCACAGGGACGGCCGAAGTCAACGGTAGCATTTGGAAGTTCCTCCAAACATTCGACCCTACTTTCACTCCGGGATTACCGCTGCTTGTCAGCTTCGGTATCTTGGTGTTGCTCGTCTACTCAGCGATTAAGAGCCACCTCTCGCAGGTGCTTCATATCAGCGGCAACCGTTGGTCGCCGAGTAAACTCAATACCGAAGCTACCTTTGATTCCGAGAATCACCGCTGCTATGCACGCACCCCGGACTGGCTTGAAAGAGCGCTTTACGGATGCCGGGATATTCACATCATCCCGATTCTTGAAGCTCGTAGTGCAAAAGCGGGCGAGCTTGAAGAAGCCGCTGTCTTTAGCCTGGAGAATGTCCCTTCTGGTGGCTTGATCTACGCCGCGATCGAAGCTTCGGCTTCAACAACGGAAGTTGAGAGCCCAAACTAAGGAACGATTCCGATCCATTAAAAGTGGGCGCTCGGCATGGCTCGGGCTTAAAGGTCTTCATACGGCGGCCCGAAAATAGGTCGATAAGAATCACGGAAATAAATCCATGACATTCAATGCTCTCGTTGTCAAAGAGACCAGCGGGTCCGAGGCTTCCACCGCGGTGCAATCGTTGACCGATTGCCGACGGGCGACGTGACAGTCGCGGTCGCGGTCGAATACAGCACGATCAACTACAAGGATAGGCTTTGCATGCGAGCACGGGGGCTTGTCCGCAAGTATCCCCATGTGCCGGGAATCGATTTTGCGGGAACCGTCGAGGCGTCTGAGAAGTCGCGTTACAAGCCCGGCGCCAAGGTGGTGTTAACCGGGTGGCGTGTTGGAGAGACGCACCGGGGTGGGCTTTCTCGCAAAAGGCTCGCGTCAATGCGGATTGGTTGGTGCCACTGCCTGATGGACTGACCAGCAGGCAGGCAATGGCGATTGGGACGGCAGGCTTTGCCGCGATCCTCGCCATTTTGGCTCTCGAGAATCACGGTCTAAAATTGGATCAAGGAGAAGTGCTGGTCACAGGTCGCCCCGAGACTGCGGATTATCTAAAGTCGCTCGGTGCCAGCCGGATCGTTGCTCGTGATGAAATTGACGCCATATCGAAGAGGCCGCTCGAATCTGAGAGGTGGGCGGGCTGTGTCGATGCGGTTGGCGGAGCAATGCTCGCGCGGGTGATCGGCCAACTAAAATACGGTGCTTCCGTTGCGGCGGTCGGACTTGCCGGTGGAGCAGGACTGCCATCAAGCGTGCTTCCGTTTCTCCTTCGCGGAGTCAACTTGCTCGGGATCGACAGTGTGATGCAGCCTTTCGAACAACGGATGAGAGCTTGGAAACGGATCGCCTCCGATCTCCCGTTGGAGAAGCTCAATGCCATGATTCACGTGGCGAACTTAGGTGAAGTTCCAGCCTTGGGGGCTCAAATCTTAAAAGGCCAGATCAAGGGCCGCATCGTGGTCGAGGTGAACGCTTAAGAATCTTCATTATCCCTAGCCTGATCACCGTGTGACCGAGCCCCCCGCCGATAGTTTTGGGAAGTAGGCTTGCTCGACGAACTACGGGAGGATGCGCAGGCGGATGTTTTTGAACTGGACGGGCGAGCCTTCGGATTCGAGGCAGAGGTAGCCGTCGGCGGGGTCGCAGTTCGTTCCGCCCGAGACTTCCTCACCGTTGACCCAAAGGCGGACTTCGCCGTTGATGGCGCGGATGTAGTAGTGGTTCCACTCGTTGATGCCTTTGGTGAGGCGTTTGGTGGGAAAACTGCGTTTGCCATTCGGGGCGATGGGTGGAAAGGGCGTCATTTTAGCGGGGCCAGTGGGGAAGACATCGCCATGGGAGGTGAACCAATCGGAGGGTGCTCCTTTGCTTTTTTCCCAGTTGGTTTCGTAGCCGAGGTCGAGGACTTGCACTTCAATGCCATCAGGAAGGCTCCCTTTTCCGGCGGCGAGTTTTTCGATGGAAGCGGGGCTGGCCCAGGCGAAGATCCCGGAGTTGCCTGCGCTTTTGGTGTGCATCCATTCGCAGACGAGTTCGAAGTTTTTGATGGTCTCTTTTGAGCGGATGACTCCAACCGGACTGCCGGTGCAGAAGGCGTGGCCCCCTTCCCAACGCCAGGTGTCGGGCTTGCAGTTGACGTTGACGAAGTCATCGCCGGTGAGCTCTGTCCAACCTTGGCCGGTCCCATCGACGAAGGCTTTTTTCAATTCAGCTTGCGGAGCGGCGGTCTCTTTCTTTTCATCGGAGAAACTCTGGGCTGCGAAGATGCCGAGACCGAGGAAGGCGGAAGCGAAAACGGCTTTTGTTGGAAACTTTTTGAAGATCATCACTTAGATCTACGTAATCAGGAAGGAACCCTTATCGTATTCTTCTACAAATCCGACAATATCATGAACCAAAATCAATCAACATTCAACCGGCGGAAGTTCGTCGGACTCGGCCTCGCTTCCGCTCTCGCTCCTTCAGCCGTGAGAGCACAGTCGCCCAATTCCAAGCTCAACATGGGCATCATTGGATCGGCTGGTCGTGGGGGTGCAAATCTTAATGGGGTGAAGGGTGAGAACATTCACACGCTCTGCGATATCAATCGCAATGTTCTTAAGTCGGTGGCGGCTAAATTCAAGGGAGCGAAGACTACGACGGATTGGCGGGAAGTGGTGAATAATCCGGAGATTGATGCAGTGGTCATTAGCACGGCGGATCATCACCATGCACCGGCCGCGATCGCAGCGATGCGGGCTGGGAAGCATGTTTATTGTGAAAAGCCGCTGGCCCACACGGTGCAGGAAGCGCGCTGGATGCAGGAAGAATATGCGAAGCAGAAGGGCAAGATCGCGACCCAGATGGGAACGCAAATTCATGCGGGGAATGCTTATCGAAGAGCAGTGGAATTGATCCAGGCCGGCGCGATTGGCAAGGTGAAGGAAGCGCACGTTTGGTGCAACCGCTCGATCAGTGCGGTGGGCAAAGCGGTCCTTGATGAACAACCTGTGCCGGACTTTTTTGACTGGGACGTCTGGCTGGGACCAGCAGCGGATCGCGACTACAATGAGGGATATTGGAAGGGTGGAAATTTAAACTGGAACCGACGTTGGGAATTTGGAAACGGGGTGCCGGGAGATATGGGGAGTCACCTTATCGATCTGGTTTGGTGGGCTTTAAAACTGCGGCATCCGAGTCGGATTGCCTCGGAAGGTCCGGCGCCCGATGCCATCGGAGCGGCACCTTGGCAGGAGATCACTTGGGATCATCCCGATGATCTCAAAGTAAAGTGGTATCACGGACCGGAAGGAATGAAGCGTCGCAGCGCGGCTCTTCAGCCTCTAGTTGGGAAAGACACCGTGATTAACAAGTGGGGAATCGGGGTGGCTTTTGTGGGCGAGGAGGGAATCTTGGTTTCTGACTATGGCAAAAATGTCCTGAGCCCTTCGGCCAAATTTGAAGGCTTCAAATCTCCTGCGCAGAGCATCGCAAAGTCGGCTGGTCACTATAATGAATGGCTCAAGGCTTGTCGTAATGGAGGTGAGAGCCTTTGTAATTTCGATTACTCGGGATCGCTTATTGAGCATAATCTTCTTGGCAACGTGGCGCATCGTGCGGGAAAGGCGCTCGATTGGGATGCTAAGAATTTCAAGATCACGAACGATGAAGCTGCCAACAAGTTGCTCACTAAAGCTTACCGTAAGGGATGGGAGATTAATGGCTAAGATTCCGCTGATTTGAGGTCAGGTTGGGAGAGGCATACCAGAAGATCATTCTAGAGATCAATCCGCACGGGTTGGTCCTCGCAGTGAAGTGCGAGGGCTCCACGACTTGTGCGGGCGCGTTTCCCGATCTTGCCTGAAGATTCCTTACTTCTTCTTGAGCCCGATCTTGCAGTAAGGCGGGAAGTCGAATTGATCGCCATTGAGACGAGGGTCTTTGTGCTTTTGTAACTCGTCCATGAGCTGGGCGTGGAGGGCGTCTCTTGTTCTTTGGTGGGCGGGATCTTTGGCGAGGTTCTTGACCTGATGCGGATCGCTTTCTAGCTCGTAAAGTTCTTCGGCAGGACGCGGGCCAAAGCCTAGGTCCCATTGCGTTTTAAATTCCGGTTTATCGCGGTTGAGAATCATGAAGGCTTTGGTCGGGCCGGCATCAACGTCGGCATAGGTGAGGCGGGTATTGTTGGCGAGTTTATCAAAACTGAGGCTCTCGGGAGCGGTCGCGAGCTTGAGGAGATCGCCCATGGGTTCGCGAGTTGGGGTGAAGTTAATGATGTAAAGATGATCAGCGGTGCGGATGGAGCGCATGGAATATGGCAGTTCACGGGCACGGGCTGCCTCCACGTGGGCCTCGCGCCCGATCAGGGCCCATGAACGGAGCTTGGAATGATCACCGCTTCCGAGAGCGGGGAGGAGGTTTTCGCCATGCATGGAGTTGGCCTTTTTGAGGTCAGCGGCGGCGAGGAAAGTAGGGGCGAGATCGATGAGGGAGATGGGCTTTTTTAGGACTTGAGCCGCTTGAATATGCTGGGGCCACCGCGCCGCGAAGAGGACGCGTGCGCCGAAGTCGTAGCAGTTGGTTTTTCCGCGAGGGAAGCCGGGCGCGCCGTGGTCGCCGGAGATGACGATGAGGGTGTTGTCATATTCGCCGGTTGCTTTGAGCTCTTCAAGGAGAACGCGGCAGCATTCGTCGAAGGCCATCGCTTCGCCAAGGTAGTCGGCCATGTCTTCGCGGATAACAGGGACGTCGGGAAGGAAGGGAGGCATTTTTCCCTTCAAGTGATCTGGGTCGAGATTCCAGAGCTTTTTTCCTGAACCAGCGGTCCACTTGCGGTGCGGGTTGGTGGGGTGGAAGTGGTAGAGGAAGGGTTGGCCTTCTTTGCGCTTGGCGAGGAACTGACGGAAGTTATCACGACATTCTTCGTACAAGGCCTCTTTCGCGGTGGCGGCGTCCTTGGCCTTGCTGACGTTTTGGGAGAAGGAATTGACCTTTCGGCCTGCTTTGGAGAACTGTGGGCCGAAGCGGTCGCCCTTGACGTGGTTTTTATGAGTGAGTCCGATGTGGTAGCCGCTTTTTTGCAAAATTTCAGCATAACCGGTAATGTCATTCCAGGGATCGCTTTGATCGGGTCCATGCCAGCGATGATGGAGTTGGGAACAGGACCCATTAGTGAAAAAATGGCGGCCTGAGATGAGAGAAGCACGACAAGGTGAGCAGGAGGGCGCGGAGACGAAGGCGTTGGTGGCGAGGACCCCTTCGGAAGCGATGCGATCAAAGGTGGGCGTGGAGATGATGTCGTTGACCGAGGGCTGAGCTTTCGAAGCATAGGCGGAGGCGTAACGGCCGAGGTCATCGGCGAAGAGGAGGAGGATGTTTGGCTTCTCGTGCTTGGGCGCGGCGAGGGCCACGGAGGTCAGGATGAAGGCGAGGACGAGGGAGAGATTCTGCATAAGGGAGATACAACAACTCTGGCGGGCATGTTGCAATCCTGCGGGAAAAAATCTCAGGAGGTGGCCAGAGGTTCTTCGAGCTGACAGTGTTTGATGATTCGATCGTGGTAGAAGAAGCATATGAGTCCCGGCACGAGAAAGAAGAGGACGAACCATTGGATGGAGTATCCGTTGGGAGAGGGATCTGGGACAAGTCCGTTCGCGAGGTTAAATCCTCCCACGCCCAAGAGAAACTGGAGCATCCCCCACCCCATGGAGCCGGTGATCCAACCTTTGATGAGAAAGGAGAGGTAAATGCAGCCAGCTAGAAATGCCAGAGCGAGGAAGGTGATGGGTGCGAAGCCATCGTGAAAGGCGAAAGGAAGCGCTAAAAAAGAGATCAACGCAAACCAAGAAATCAGCCTGATTGAAAAGAGCGAGGAGGCGATGTGACAGGAATCCCGCATGAGAGCTTTTAAAAATCATCTTGAAAGACAACACGGATCACCACGCCAACTATGGCCACACAGACTCCGACTTTAAACATCTTTGCTCCTGTTTCCCGCGAGGCCTTGTCGTATTTTAAGAACTCTCCATCGGGTCCCTTGTTCTTCGTGCTTGTAAGCGCATAGCCGATGGCGATTCCGAGAATTCCACCGAGAATGGCGAAAACCCAGCCGGAAGTAATGAGTGCTTTGGAGGCCACTTGCCCTTGCTTGAGATGCGCGATTCGCTCCGCCCTGTTCTCTTCTAGTTTTGCGACATCGACGCCGCGCTCTCCGAGAAGTTTCCGGGCATGGGCGGTATCAAAGGCACTCCATTCAGAAGAGTGCGTGATCACTTCGATGAGTTCTTCATCGGATGAGTTAAGGAGGTGGTAGTCTTTTGGGAGATCCGTTTTAAGGGCGTCAGTTTCCAGGACAGTGCGTCCGGCCTCATAGCGGGAGGCTTCGATATTGATGACCGTTTCAGAGGCGTCATCTGAGCCGATCGAGCCGAGGTCGAAGCCGCCTTCGTCAGCGATCAGGTGATAGATGATTCCAGCATCGTCCAGGACGGTGACGCAATGCTTGAGAGCCTCAGAATCCTGGGAGCGAAAGAGTTCGATGAGTTCTTCTTGTGACACGATAAGGAGCGAAACCTAGGGAATGCGGACAGGAATGTCCACGCTCCATATTGCTAGCGGCCTCGGCCGCCGCGGTGGTCGATCTTGCCGTCGCCGTCGCGGTCTTCACCGAATTCCATGGGCATGGTCCACTTGATTTCTAGGCGGCGGCCTTCTTTGACGTGGGTGTTGTAGTTCTTTTTCTCGGTGGTTTTGGCGAAGGTCTCGTTGGCTGCAAGGAGAGCTTTTTTGAGGTCTTCGGTTTTGGTGTCGAGAGGAAGGGATTTCACAATTTTTCCGATTTGCCCGTATTCGTCGGGGACGATAATTTTGATTTGCGAGTTGGACTTGTGGCCGGTGAGGGCTTTGGTCCAGGTCTTGGAATCGCTTTCGAAGTCGTAGTGGAATTTGCCGATGACTTCCGCATCATTACTGAGAGCCGGAAGGGTCTTGCGAGCTGATTTGAGCTCATCTTCGGTGCCGGTGACGAGGACGAGGACGCGCTGGTCGGCGGAGGAGACATTGAGGCCGAGGCGGAAGTTGGGGAAGTCGGGGACGGCGGTTTTCGAAGCCTCACCTTTACTTTTATATTTCCCGGAAATTTCGTCGAGAGAACCGACAAGGTCTCCTCCGAGAGCTTGTTGTGGTCCGCGGTGGCTGCGCGAGAGTTTGGTTTTTCCATCGGGTGCCAAGAGGCAGAAGGCGGTATTTGCGAAACTGCCGTTGAGGAAGCCGCGAACGATTTTTTGGGCTGCTTCGCTTTCGTAGGAATCGATGCGGATGCACACAAAATCCCGGGTCGCTTCGATGACGTCTTTATTGCTGAACTCACGGTTCTGCGTGGCGGTGTAACCGGGTCAAAAGACGCCTGAGATGCCGCCGCATTGTGAAGCTACCGCCATGAAGAGGATGGGCTTGTTGGTGCGTTTGGCTTCGGCGAGCCCGTCATCAAGAATGGGATACCAAGCGATGCCGGCGGAACCGAGTTCGGCGTCGGATTCGCCGAGGTTTTCGGGACGGGGGCCACCACCACCACCGCCTTTTCCGCGTGGGCCACGGCGTTGTTCATTGGCACCGGCTTCTACACCTTCACCACGGCGGGGAGGTCTTTCACCACGTGGGGGGCGTTGACCGGGCTTAGCTCCTTCGGGAGGAGGTCCGGGAGGGCGTTCTTGGGCTGAAACCGAGCCGCCCATAGTGATGAGCGAGGATAGGAGAAATGGGAGAATCTTCTTCATGAGAGACGGACGCTATCATTAGAAAAATGAACCGAAGATGAACAGGATACTTATTCTCCCTCTTTTTTGCTGGAGAGGCGGCTCTAGGAGTTTACTCCTCTTTAGACAGCGACGTGATCGACATCTTTTGGAACTTGATCCAGCCAGCATGGTTTTCGGCACCGTAGGTTTGGAAGGCGAGGTGGCCGGGAGCGAGATGTTGGGCGAGGCGCTTGGGATCGTTGTAGTCAACAATCATTTTTGCGTTGAGCCAGACCTGAATGTGGGGACCAAGGGCGCGGATGCGCAAGGTATTCCACTTGAAGGCTTTGCGGTGTTCGTCTTTGGCGTCGCCTTTGTCGAGCCAGTCGTTGAGGTAAAGACCTACGGGTTCGTCAGCGACACCGCGACCGATGTTGACCTGAAGACGGTCCCCTTTTTGTTTGGGGTCATAGCGGAGGTAGAGACCGCTGTTGTATTTGCCGTGTTCGTCGATTTTGAATTCGAGGCTGAGGTCGAAGTCTTGGAATTTAGCTTTGGAGAGGAGGAGGCCGGAGCGCTTGGGGTCCCCATCCTGGCCGCCGAAGAGGACGCCGTTTTGGTAGGTCCACTTCGCAGTGCCGAGGGTGGTCCATCCATCGAGAGACTTGGATGGGAAGAGAGGAAGCTCCCCAGAATAGAGGGAAGAAGTAAAAAGGAGGAAGAGGAGAAGGCGGGGCATCGGAGAATTATTGGTGAAAATCATCGGTGAGACAACGAAATATGTCGGGCTTACCGTTTCCCAAGATCTCATCACGAGGTCGCTTCGCAGAGGGAATAGAGCGGACCGGGTATCGAAAAACAGATCAGAATCAATCACGTAATGCTTGGTAAAGCATGCGGGATGATGGCTTTTCGACAAAAAACATGGCTAGCGAAACAGGCCCAATTTAGCTAGCATCCCTCATGTCTCAGAACAAATGTAAATGGCCTGGTTAATTTTGGCGATCGCCGGTTTATTCGAAGTAGGCTGGGCCCTCGGGCTCAAGTATTCCGAGGGGTTCACCCGTTTGTGGCCTTCGTTGTGGACGATTTTTTCAATGATCGTGAGTCTTTGGTTGCTTGGGTTGGCGATGAAGTCTCTTCCCGTTGGTTCGGCCTACGCCATCTGGGTTGGGGTCGGGGCGGTTGGGACCGTGGTGCTGGGAATCATCCTCCTGGGAGAGCCTGCAAATGCCGGTCGACTGATTAGCGTTGGGTTGATCGTTGCCGGGATCGTTGGACTCAAGCTTACGACGCCTGGCTAGGATATGATGGCTTTTTCGACGTTCCCAGCGACGTCGGTGAGGCGGAAGTTGCGGCCGGCGTAGTTGTAGGTGAGGCGCTCGTGGTCGAGGCCGAGGAGGTGGAGCATGGTGGCGTGGAGATCGTGCATGTGGAGGCGGTCGGTCACGGCGGTGTCGCCGACTTCATCGGTCGCGCCGTGGGCGTAGCCGGGTTTAGTGCCGCCGCCGGCGAGCCAGGTGGTGAAGCCACGCGGGTTATGGTCGCGGCCGTCCTTCCCTTGGGAGAAGGGGGTGCGGCCGAATTCTCCGCCCCACCAGACGAGGGTGTCCTCGAGGAGGCCGCGTTGTTTGAGATCTTGCAAAAGGGCGGCGACGGGTTGGTCGGTGGCGCGGGCGTGGTCCTCGTGCTTCGGCATGTCGGAGTGTTGGTCCCAGCGCGGGTTGACGGATTCGTCGGAGTAGTTGACCTGGATGAAGCGGACGCCGCGTTCGGCGAGGCGGCGGGCCATGAGACATTGGCTGCCGTAGTCGTTGGTCACTTTTTCGCCGATGCCATACATCTTTTTGGTGGCTTCGGATTCGCCGGAGAGGTCGAGGATGTCGGGCGCATTCATCTGCATGCGGAAGGCGAGGTCGAAGGAGTCGATGGCGGCGTTGAGGTTTTGGTCCTTCTTGGCTTGCGCTTGTTGCCGGTTGAGTTGTTGGAGGAAGTCGAATTGCTGCTTTTGGGAATTGAGGGGGAGGTGGGGGTTTTTGAGGTTTCGGATAGTGGCTTTTGAGGCGGGGAGCCCGGCGCGCCCGACGCAAGTGCCTTGATGGATGGCGGGGAGGAAGGCGTTGGAATAGTTGCGCGGTCCGCCTTTGCTGGCGGAGGGCATGATGGTGACGAAGCCGGGGAGATTTTCGTTTTCGGTGCCGAGTCCGTAGGTGACCCAGCTGCCCATGGACGGGCGGACGAGGTTGGTGGCGCCGGTGTGGAGGAAGAGGGTGGAGGGGCCGTGGGCCACGCCCTCGGTGTGCATGGAGTGGATGAAGCAGAGGTCATCGACGTGCTTGGCGATGTGGGGGAAGAGGGTGCTGACCCAACGGCCGGATTGGCCGTGCTGTTTGAAATCCCAGAGGGGTTTGAGGAGCTTGCGTTGGGACTTTTTTCCGAAGGTGTTTTTCCGAACGCCGACGAAGTCGAAGGTTTGTCCGTCGCGTTTGATGAGTTCGGGTTTGTAGTCGAAGGAGTCGACATGGCTGGGGCCGCCGGCCATGAAGAGGAAGATGACTCGTTTGGCCTTTCCGGGAAGGACGGGAGGTCTCGGAGATAGGGGATTTGTTTGGCCGTTGAGGAGGGAGGAGAGGGCTAGGGAGCCGAAGCCGCAGCTGGAGGATTTTAGGAATTGGCGGCGGTTTGGAATCATGTGGTTGAGATGTTGAGGGAAGTCTCACGCGGAGCAGCGGGGCAGCGGAGGATATTTCGGGGCTTGGTTGAGGAGGAGGCTCGCGCAGAGGCGCGGAGACGCAGAGGTTTTATTAGAGCTGGGACTTGGTTGAGATTTTTTAGTTGAGGAAGCGGAAGTCCAGGCAGGCGAAGAGGGATTGGGAGAGTTGGGACCAGGCTTCTTGTTTTTGGGTGGGGGGGAATTGGTTTAGGAAGGATTGGGTGGTGGTGAGTTCGCTTGGGGTTGGGGGGCGGGAGAGGATGAGTTGGTAGGCGTCAGTGATGGTGGCT
The DNA here is from genome assembly GCA_047629805.1 of Akkermansiaceae bacterium. Classification (GTDB taxonomy): domain Bacteria; phylum Verrucomicrobiota; class Verrucomicrobiia; order Verrucomicrobiales; family Akkermansiaceae; genus SW10. The sequence continues at coordinate 16,014 of JBLHUR010000105.1, forward strand.
TTTTCTTTGAGGAGGCCTTGGGCGGTGCGCTGGGATTGCTCGCGGATGAAGGGGCTGTTCATGAGGAAGAGGGCTTGGGTGGGGAGGTTGGTGACGGAGCGGTTTCCGACGACGAGGTTGGGGTTGGGGGCGTCGAAGACTTCGAAGAGATCGAGCATGGAATTGCGGAACCAGGGGACGTAGACGCTGCGGCGTTTGGAATCGAAGGTGTAGTTGAGGTCGTATTGGCCAGCATTGCGGATGGTGGGTCCACCGCGGGCGGGGTCGAGTTGGCCACTGAGGAGGAGGGCGGTGTCGCGGATGAGTTCGGCTTCGAGGCGTTTGCGATTTGCGTGGCTGAGGAGGCGGTTTTCGGGGTCGTGGTTATCGGTCGTTTGGGAGGAGAGTTGGTAGGTGCGGCTAAGGGTTATTTCGCGGATGAGGGATTTGATGGACCAGTTATTTTTGATGAAATTGAGGGCGAGGTGATCGAGGAGTTCCGGGTGGCTGGGGAGTTGGCCGGTTTTGCCGAAGTTGTCGGGGGTGCTGACGATTCCTTGCCCGAGGAGGTATTTCCAAACGCGGTTGGCCATGACGCGGGCGGTGAGGGGGTGGTTGGGATTGGTGATCCAGTGGGCGAGTTCGAGGCGGCCGGAGTGATCCGCGGGAATGTTGGCGCTGGTGCCGGGCTGCATGGCGACGGAGATGAAACCACGCGAGACTTTAGGCCCTTTGTTGCGGACCTGGCCGCGGATGTGGATGTGGCCGTCGGCGATGGTATCGGATTCCGAGACGGCCATGGTGACGGGGTGGAGTTTTTTGAGATTTGCGGTGACGGATCTTTGTTCTTTTTCGAGGGCTTTGAGATCAGCTTCGATTTTCGAGCGATCAACGAGGGGTGTTTTTAATGAGCCCGGTTCGACGAAGCTGACGGCATCGGCGATGACATGGTTGTTGGTGCCTTGGGTGGAGAGGGTGACGATGGCGGGTTGGTCTTTGGCGAAGGGGTAGGTGCCGACGCTGACAAAGCAGCGATGGATGGGAGCAGGTTTGGTTTGGTCGATGGTGACGGTGGTTTCGCCATCTAGGTGGCGGATGGTGATGGGGACGTTGGTGGCGCGGTTGGTTCCGGGACTGTATGAGATGAGGACTTGGTAGGTTTTGCTTTCGGGGAGAAAGGTGGAGAATTCGACCTGTTTTTCACCTTTGAGGAGGTTTGCGTCGTGGAGGTAATCGGCCCCGATCCAAGGGCTGGTTATGGTAGATTCTTGCCAGGTGCCGGTGAGCTTCGCTGCGGTGGAATCGATGATGATGCCGGGCAGGTTGGCGGGATTAAGGAAGCCTTGGGAGGGCGGCTTCTCGAGTTGGGTTTTGAGGGCTGAAATTTGTTGCTTGAGCTTGGCGAGAGTATCGTTGGTGCGATTGAGTTCGTCCGAGTTGGTGACTTCGAGTTTGGTGGTGGCGAAGGAGGTCACACCGGAGGCGGCGCTGCCTTTGCCCATGGATTCAGTACTCTGAAAAATCCCTGCGAGGGCGTAGTAGTCGCTGATGGGGATGGGGTCGAATTTGTGGTCGTGGCAGCGGGCGCAGCCGAGGGTCATGCCAAGGAAGGTGCGCCCGACGGCGTCGATTTGTTCGTCGACGAATTCCATTTTGAGGAGCTCGTGGTCTTGGAGTTCGTAGTTGAGGGCGCCGAGGACGAGGTAGCCGGAGCCGATGAGTTGGGTGTTTCTTTGGTCGGGAGAGTCGTGGGGAAGGAGATCGCCGGCGAGGTGTTCGCGGACGAGTTGATTGTAGGGTTTGTCTCGATTGAAGGAGTCGATGACGTAGTCGCGGAAGCGCCAGGCATCAGGGAAGACGAGGGAGCGTCCGCCGCCGCTGGACTCGGCGAAGCGGGTGACATCGAGCCAATGGCGGCCCCAGCGTTCGCCGAATTCGGGGCGGGCGAGGAGGTCATCGACGACGGTTTCGAAGGCGGTGGGCGAGGGATCGGCGAGGAAGATTTTCATTTCCTCGGGCGAGGGAGGGAGGCCGAGGAGGTCATAGTAGATTCGGCGGAGGAGGGTATGCTTTGGCGCGGCGGGTGCGGGAGAGAGGTTTGCGGATTCGAGGCGGGCGAGGATGAAGTAATCGGCAGAGGTGGTGGGCCAGGAGGTATTTTTGACTTTTGGAATGGGAGAGGCGATGAGTGGCTTGAAGGACCAGAACTGGCGGCCTTCTTCGAGGTCGATTTCGGGAGCGGGGGGTTTGAGGTCTCCGTCACGGGGGTCGGGGGCTCCCATGCCGATCCAGGTTTTGAGTTTTGCGATCGAGGAATCGGGAAGACGGTTTTTGGGCGGCATTTCGAGGTCGCCATTGGTGTGGGAGACAGCTTGGAAGAGGAGGGAATTTTCGGGATCACCGGGGATGATGGCGGGGCCGGTATCGCCGCCGGTTTGCCAACCGACGCGGGAGTCGAGGGAGAGGTTGGCCTTGCGCTTTTTGGCGTTGGAGGAATGGCACTCGTAACAATGCTCAGAGAGAAGGGGGCGGATGTGGGTTTCGAAGTATTCAAGTCCTTCCTCGCCGTTTGCATGCGTCACCAAAGGAATCATCAACATCACTAGGGTGATCAAGCGATGTGAGGCTGGGAGTCTGACAGTGAACGGGGTGAACATGATTTGGGATGAGGTTCTCAGATGACCTCCTACTAACCTACCGAAAGAAAAATCAAAGGTCGAGTTGGGAAACGGGGGGGATGATTTTGGGGAGCTTGGGTTCGCTATGACCAGCAACCTGTTATCATGAGGAGTTCGCTTCGGTTCCCGAGCCTACTTTAGCACGGTTGCTCGGCCTTGGTGCCTGCCTCTTCCTTCGCCGTCGGCGCTAGATAATTTGCACTAAAAATTTTACAAACTTGTCTTTGGAGTTTTTCTCCGAGGCGGATCTTTTCGTGAATGGGTGCAATGCGCGGCGTTAAACACCGTTTTTCCTGACACCCTCAAAACCCCGCCGGGTAGCCCAAAGAGATCTCGCTCGGCTACGGCCGGACTCTCGTCCTCGACGACCGCTGAGAGGCAAGAATCTTGGTGACCTAAAAAAACCGCTGCCAAAAAACAACTTGGCAACGCGGGCTGGGAATTTACCATCTCATGCATCGAAAATCGTGCTAAATTTTCCTGACGCCCGTAAAGTCTACCGTCAACTTGAGACTTTTCCTTCTAAAATTCCCACGACTACCACACCAAACTACCGTCTCCGCCCCACTTATCCCCCGCAACCCCCATCCGCTCCGATCCAGAGGCGGATTCAAAGCCCTCCCACCAAAAGAAAATTCCTAGTCGTCAGTCAATGAAATACAACACCAGCCCCCGTCAATTCTTACTCCATCCGATCGTTCGGGTGAGCGTCCATCTGTCAATCCTAGTGTGTTTACTTTCCCCGTCGTCATTCGCGGAGATCGAAACCGACAAAGATGGCAACCGGGTTGAATACACATACGCCACGATGTCGGACAGCGTGAAAATCGCTTTGGCTGTGGGATATCCAAAGGACTTTGATCCTGAGGATCACACCAAGCAGTGGCCAGCAGTCTTCGAGATGAGCGGATACCAGTCAGCAACCGGACTCGTGCCGGGGCATGAATACTATGAGGGCCTGTATATCACCGTGAATGCTTCGCTGCGTGGGACAGGAGCGTCGGAAGGGACCTTCGGGATTTTCAGTGATCGCAGTAGTCAGGACGGCCATGAGATCATCGAGGATTGGATCGTCAAACAGCCCTGGTCCAACCAGAAAGTCGGGATCAGCGGGCACTCCTGGACGGGATTGACCGGGTGGCGCGTCGCCGCGACCAATCCGCCTCACCTGAGTGCTCTTGTCGTTTCCGGTCTCTTCGATGACGCCCGCAGAGGGCTGGCCCAGATTGGTGGCATCCCCAACGTCGGTCATCCCGTCAAGTGGACGGGTAACTTTGGAAATACCGGTGGCGTCTTCAATTCAGATGATGCGGCCATCGCCAATCGGAAACTCGGTGAAGCGGACGCTCAGAGGCTCAAGGCATCTCGCAAGCCGCAGAAACCTTTTCCCAGATTGCAATCAGGCACTGACGTCGGGGCTCGCCTCAAGACGCTCAGGGAATTGGCGGGGCAGATTCGAGCGCCCATCTTTTTGCTTCACGCGTACCAGGACGAACAAACCGGGCCGTCCGGCGCGTGGCTCTTTGATCAGCTTCCTGACGACATTCCAAAACGCCTGGTGATTTCCAACGGACATCACGGAATGCCCATCCGATTCATCCCACGTCGGCGTGCCTGGTTCGATCATTGGGTCCTCGGGCGGCAGAGCGATTGGATTGGCGACGCTGCCAATTCTTCGTCGCCTGTGGAGGCATTTTTTGAGGTCGAGAACCGACATGGAAAAAAGAACGCTCCCATCGTCGGTAGTCACTTTCCGCTGCCAGAGACAGAGTGGACGCGTTACTACCTCAGTCAGGAAAACACCCTGTCAGCTTCTCCGGCAACCGGCCCCGGCGCGGATACCTACGACGTCGTCCGCGACGCGGCGGACGCTGAGATCGATAGAGTTGAGTATCATCTCTCTTTTGAAGAACCGACGGCAATCTGCGGGCCCATCGCAGTGACGCTGTGGGCCGATTGCACCGTTGCGGATACCGACCTGTTTGTCGTGGTTTCGGATATCGCGCCGGATGGCCGTGTTCGGGCGCTGCAGCGCGGAATGCTGCGGGCTTCCCTGCGAGCGATTGACGAACAACAATCACGCCGGATCGACATCGACGGCGAACAGGTTCTCGTCAGGCCGTGGCACTCGCTCGGCAAGCCCGAACCACTGGAACCAGGTAAGGCGTATCGATTCGAAATTGAGGTGCCGCCGGTGGGCCATGTGTTCCGAGACGGACATCAATTGTCACTGTCGATCAGTCGTCCGCCAGCGAGCGATCCCGTGCCGTATCCCGAAGGACAAAAAATGGCGTTTAAAACCGGCTCTTTTCGGTATGAATCCAAGCATCCCGACAGCACGGTTATGGTGCACCGCAGCCAGGAGTCGCCATCGAGCATCCTGCTTCCGTTGCTGCCCGAAGTGCCGGCACTGACCGAGAAAATTCCGGCAACAATCGACCGGATGTGGACGAAGGCAGAATGAAAATCCCGGCTTGCCACATAAAGTT
>JBLHUR010000106.1:0-20805 GCA_047629805.1 Akkermansiaceae bacterium
ATCTTTGCACTGACTCTGTTTTTCGCCTCAAAATCGACGAGAGGAAGTGGCCGAGACGGACCTCTCATGGTTGTCAGCAACCGCTTCAGCGCAAAAGAAGCACTCCAGATCTACCGCCAGGGTTGGGGGATTGAGCGTCTTTCCGGGCATCTCAAGAAAAACGGATTTGACCTGGAAGCCACTCATATGACTGGTGCCACAATGCTTGAGCATGCTCTTTGCCCTCACGGTTTTGGCCTTCCTTTTCAGCTTTGCATGGGGCTGTCGCTTCCGGGAAAGCACCCGAAAAATGACTGCGGCAGCGAGCCGCAAAAGTGTCTTTCGCTTGGGTCTGGAAGACCTCATGAGTCTGTGCGATCAAAGCAATCCAGACCCATCTCAGGAGACGCGTCGGAGCGAATTTTGGCTATGACTCCCGACAGAAACCTTCCCCTCAATTTTCCTCGTGTCGTGTGACCATTTCCGCAATTTCGTCCCTGACTCCGCTTCTTGCCTGGGTCCCGCTTCCCTCCCCGCCCATGGGCAAAGTCGAGAAGCCCAGGCGGCTCTCTTCAACGGCCCATGCAGGCGTCAGTGTCCGGGTCGTCATGACATGAAATCCCGGCGCGCCTTTCAGCACTCCCGCAGAGAACACCATGAAAAAATTCAAAAGGTGATCGTTCGCTGATGCTCCCTCTGCGACTCAATCTATCTCGAAACCGTTTGAAGATGAGATTCAGAAACGAAAAACTACATCCTTACCCAAAAAAATAGCACGCACCTCTACAGGCTCATCCCGATGCTCTTATTAGATTTATTCCGTATCATCGCGACATGGCAATCTCGACCGTATCGTCATCACAAAAGTCCCCGCGCAACACCGAAGCGACGAAGTAAAAGAGTCGGTCACCGATTTTCAACTCCCACCCCGCAAAATCTCCAGCGGAGGATGATGACAAACGCCCCGACTCAGGGCGAGGCCACCGAGTATCGCAATCCCCGTCACCGTCCCAAAAGCGGCCAACAGAAGCGTCGGGTCCGGCCATGGAGAGGCTTTAAAAACAAACGTCGCTAAGGCTGCATTCGCCGCCACCGCCAGAAGCACCCCAGTCAGCGCGGATAGAATCCCAAGCGCCGCATACTCGATCACAAGGATGATCCGAACCTGCATCGCTGAGGCCCCAAGCGTTCGTAACAGCACGCTTTCTTTTAAGCGCACATCACGCCCATTTAGTAAGGTTCCAATCAGGATCGGCAGACCAGCAAGCACCGTGAACCCGGCCAATATGGTGATCACAGTCGAGATTTTCCCAAGGATCTCGCGGACCGCTTCCAGAATCTGCGTCAAATCAATCGCGGTCACATTCGCAAACTTGCCCGCCAACTCCCGCTGCAACTCACCCGAAGCCGACGGAGTCGGCGTCCGCGTCGTCACCACATGAAATCCGGGCGCGTCCTCCAATACCCCTGGCGGAAACACCATGAAGAAGTTCAGATTAAACTGACTCCAATCAACCCGACGAATGCTCGTCACCCGGGTCCGGATCGATATCCCCTGCACATCCATCGTGATCTCATCCCCAATCCCCACCTTCAAATCCTTGGCCATCTTCTCCTCCAACGAAAGCGGCACTCCCCCACTCGAATCCGCCCGCTCAGTCGCCAACTCCCCCTCCACCAAAGTCTCCGTAGAATTCAAAATATCCCGATAAGTCGAACGAAACTCCCGTCGCGCTACCCAGCCCGGAACCCCCTTCACCTTCCCGACCGCAACTCCACCAATCGACTCAATCCGCATCGTCACCATCGGGGGCGCCTCCAAAACCGGTAGCCCCACTTCCGCCAAAACCGCCCTCACCCCCGCCACCTGATCCGGCTGCACATCAATCAAATACAAGTTCGGACTCTCCCCCGACTGCTGTAAACTCAAGCGATCATTCAAAAGTTTCCCCGCCGCGAGAATCGTCACCAAAAGAAAAGTTCCCAGCCCCAGCGAAAGCAAAAATAAGAGCGTCTGATTCCCCGGTCGATGTAAATTCGAAACACCCTGCCGAATCAAATATGGCCAACGCTCCCCCACCACCCGACGCGTCACCGCCATCAATCCCTTCGCCACCCCAACCAACGCCAAAAAGGCCAAAACCATCCCCCCAACTATTGCACCCGCTCGTTTCCAACTCGCATCATTCGAGTAAGCCACCAGCACCAGCAGCCCCACCAGCAAGCCATAAATCGGCAGCGTCCGCAAAAAACCACCCTTCAAATCACCCCCACTCCGTAAAGTCACCGCCGGCGAAATCTCCCGAATTTTCATCAACGGTAACAAGGCAAATCCACAACAGACCGCAAAACCCGTCGCCGCCGTCTGCGCCACCACCCCCCATTCCGGCGCCGGGCTCACCGAAATCGGCAACTCATTCCCCAACACCAACAACAAGCCCATCTGCATCGCAATCCCCAGCCCCGCTCCCAACAAAGCCCCAATCAATCCCAACGCCATCGCCTGCGCAAAGTAAATCCCAAACGCCAAATGTCCCGGACACCCCAGACAACGCAAAATCCCAATCGTCTGAATCCGCCGCGTCACATGCGCATGCACCGCCCCCGCCACCCCAATCGCACCCAACGCCAACGAAGCCAGCGCAATCAACCCCAAAAACTTCTGGAAATTATCCAGCGCCTTCCCCAAATTCTCACGTCGATCCTCCGGTGTCTCCAGCCCCCATCGCGTCTCCGGAAAATCCTCCCGCACCTTCTCTTTCAGATCACCCGAAACCAGTCCATCGCGCATCTCAAGATGCACCTGATACCTCGCCATACTGTTTTGAGTGAGCAAGCCACTCCGCTCCACATCCTCCAAATTAACATAAGCCTCCGGCGCAAATCCACTAAAGCGATTTCCTCGCGGCGCAGGCTTATCCACCACTCCAAGAATTCTCAAACGAATCCCACCCAACTCCACCTCATCTCCAATTTCCGCAGAAAATTGATCCAGCATCGCAGGCTCCAATAAAACCCCACCCTCAGTCCGCATTCTCGCCCAGGCATCCGCCGGACGCGTCTCCACTTTGCCATAAAAAGGATACTCCCCTGCAATTCCCCGCACCTGCATCAGACGCGCTCCCCCCTCCGGTAAAAATCGCATCATGGAAGGGAAGCTTGTCTCACGACTGACCCGACTCGCCATCGCTGCCAGCCGCGCCACCTCTCCCTCCCCAATCTCCCTCCGCGAAGAAACCCGCAAATCCGAACCCAACAGAGCCTTTGCCTCCGATTCAATTCCGCGCTCCACACTCACCTTCAACGAATGAATCGCGGTCAAGGCCGCCACCCCCGAAACAATCGCGAGCGAAAAAATCACCAACCGTAACCTCTGCGACCGACTGTCCCGCCAAGCCATCCGCCAAACCCACGGGTGGAACAAAGAAGTCCACAAACTCCGGGGCAATCCCGGTTTTTTAGAGCGTTCCATTTTCCTCCTCCGCGACAATCGTTCCTCCGCTCATTGTCACCACCCGACGCGCCTTCGACGCCAGCGCCGGATCATGCGTTACCAAAACCAAAGCCGTCCCCGCCTCCCGATTCAGCCGAAAAAGCATCTCCACAATCGGCCCGCTCGTCCCCGAATCCAAATTCCCCGTTGGCTCATCCGCAAAGAGAATCTTAGGCCGATGAATGAAGGCCCGCGCTAAAGCGACCCTCTGCTGCTCCCCTCCCGAAAGTTGCAAAGGATAGTGATCCAGCCGATCCCCCAAACCCACCTCTGTCAAAAGTCTCTCCGCTTCAGCCTGCCTCCCTGTCTCGCCCCGCAACTCCAGCGGCACCAAAACATTCTCAATCGCGGTCAAGGTCGGGATCAGCTGAAAACTCTGGAAAACAAAACCAACCAAGCGATTTCGCAAAGCCGCCCGCCCATCCTGATCCAGCGACTCCAGCGCCAAGCCATCCAACACGACCGACCCCGCAGTCGCATCATCCAAGCCCGCACAAAGTCCCAGTAAAGTCGTCTTCCCACTTCCCGATGGCCCCACAATCGCCAAAGTATCGCCGGCCTCCAAACTCAAATTCACATCCTGCAAAACCGTCAAATCATCCCCCGTCGTCTTGTGGACCTTCCGCAAGCCCGACACCTTCAAAATGGCTCGTTTGACATCACTCGAAGGGGATTCTAAGCTAACGGTCGATGGGGATGACATATTTAAAACAATTACTGATCGGGCTCTTGCTCGCCACGACTGCCACACTGTTCGCAGAAAAAACGCCGAATGCAACCGACGTTAAAAAGCGCATCGTCATCCTCGGCGACAGCATCACCGCCGGCTACGGACTCGATCCCAAAGAAGCCTACCCCGCCCTCCTTCAATCCAAAATCACAGCCGCGACACTCCCCTATACTGTCGCCAACGCCGGGGTCAGCGGAGACACCACCGCCGGCGGCCTCCGTCGCGTCGCCTGGGCCATGACAAAAGGAGCCGACATCCTCGTCATCGCCCTCGGCGGAAACGATGGCCTTCGCGGCATCTCCCCCGCCGAAACCAAAAAGAATCTCCTCGGAATCATCAAAAAATCCCGCAGCAAGAACCCCAAAATCAAGATCCTCATCGCCGGCATGCAAATGCCCGACAACATGGGCCAAAAATTCACCTCCCGCTTCAAAGCCCTCTTCCCCGAAGTCGCAAAGGAAACCAAAACCACCCTCATCCCCTTCCTCCTCGAAGGAATCGGCGGTATCGAAAAACTCAATCAAGCCGACGGCATCCACCCGACAGCAAAGGGCCAAATCAAAGTCTCGGAAAACGTCTGGAAAATCCTCCTGCCAACACTCCAAAATTGAGCCTCACGAAGCGTCACGTGGACAAGAAAAAAATCGGGAGAAAACCGCTTCTGCGACTTCTCCCGATCTTGCTTTAACTTTTGTCCCAGCCGACAGACCGCAGGTCTATTGAACGAGATCGAAACGATCCAAGTTCATCACCTTGTCCCAAACAGCTACGAAATCAGTAACGAATTTCTCTTTCGCATCAGCACTGGCATAGGCTTCCGCGATCGCTCTGAGCTGCGAATTCGAACCGAAGATGAGATCGACTGAAGTCGCTCTCCACTTGATCTCGCCCGACTCACGATCTTTTCCTTCAAAGAAAAACTCGCACATCTTGGACTTCTCCCACTCCGTATTCATATCGAGCAAGTTCACGAAGAAATCATTGCTTAGCGTCGCAGACTTATCGGTCAGGACGCCGAGACTTTGATCACCGGTGTTCGTTTTCAAGACCCGTAATCCCCCGACGAGAACCGTCATTTCAGGCGCGCTCAGGGTGAGAAGCTGCGCACGATTCACGAGATTCTCAGGAGCCGGGCGGTCGAGTTTATGACCGAGGAAGTTACGGAATCCATCCGTCTTGGGTTCAAGATAGGCGAAACCATCGACATCGGTCATCTCCTGCGTCGCATCGGTGCGACCAGGCGAAAAAGGGACGTCAATCTCACTTCCGGCAGTCTTAGCGGCCTGCTCGACGGCGGCGCATCCACCCAAAACGATCAGATCGGCGAGCGAGACTTTCTTTCCCCCAGTCTGTCCATCATTGAAATCCTTTTGAATTCCCTCAAGGATCGGCCAAACTTTCGCCAGCTCGGCAGGCTTGTTTACCTCCCAATCTTTCTGCGGCGCGAGACGAATGCGGGCACCGTTGGCACCACCGCGTTTATCGCTTCCGCGGAAGGTCGAAGCGGAGGCCCAAGCGGTCGATACCAGTTGCGAAACTGATAGTTCTGAAGCGAGCAGGACTTTCTTCAAGTCAGCGATCTCGGTATCGCCGATGAGGTCATAATCCAGCGCTGGCACCGAGTCTTGCCACAGCAGTTCCTTTTCGGGAATCTCCGGCCCGAGATAGCGCGAAGTCGGTCCCATGTCGCGATGGGTCAGCTTATACCAAGCCTTCGCAAAAGCTTCTTCGAACTGCTCCGGATGCTCGTGAAAGCGCTTCGAAATCTTCCGGTATTCGGGGTCTTCTTTCAGCGAAAGGTCGGTCGTAAACATCATCGGCTGGTGCTTCTTTTCCGAATCGTGTGCGTCCGGGACAGTCCCGGCTGCAGCGCCGTCTTTGGGAACCCATACCGTGGCGCCGGAAGCCACCTTCTTCTTAACCCACTCGTGCTTAAAGAGATTGGAAAAATACTCGTGGGACCACTCGGCAGGCGAACTGGTCCATGCGCCCTCAAGTCCGCTCGTGATGGTGTCGGCGCCATTGCCCGTGCCATGCTTGTTTTTCCAACCAAGACCTTGCTCCTCGATGCTCGCGCCTTCCGGTGCGGGACCGACATTGCCTTTCGGCGGTGCCGCACCATGCCCTTTGCCAAAGGTGTGTCCGCCCGCGATGAGCGCAACGGTTTCTTCATCATTCATCGCCATGCGTGCGAAGGCTTGGCGGGTGTCCTTGATCGCAGAAACGGGATCGTGATTACCACCCGGACCTTCGGGATTCACATAGATCAGCCCCATCTGAACGGCGCCGAGCGGCATGTCCAAGTTCCGGTCATCGTCGTGACGCTCGTCACCAAGCCATTCCGATTCCGGTCCCCAAAAAATGTCTTCCTGCGGTTCCCAGACGTCATCGCGTCCACCCGCAAACCCGTAGGTCTTGAAGCCCATCGACTCGAGGGCACAGTTGCCGGTCAGGACCATCAGGTCGGCCCAGGAAATTTTTTGACCATACTTCTGCTTGATGGGCCAGAGCAGGCGGCGCGCTTTATCAAGGTTGCCATTGTCGGGCCAGCTATTGAGCGGAGCAAAACGTTGCGTGCCATCCGAGGCACCACCGCGCCCGTCAGTCACCCGATAGGTCCCAGCGCTGTGCCATGCCATACGAATGAAAAATGGACCATAGTGACCATAGTCGGCCGGCCACCAGTCTTGCGAATCGGTCATCAATTCAGTGAGGTCCTTTTTCAACGCCGCGAGATCGAGCTTCTTGAACTCCTCGGCATAGTCGAAATCGTCGCCCAGTGGATTCCCCATCGCCGAGTTTTGGTGAAGAATTTTTAAGTTCAGCATGTTGGGCCACCAGTCGCCATTGGAAAGTGAACTGGCAGCAGTGTTCCGGTAAGGTCCGGCCGGCTTGCCCATCACCGGGCAGTTTTCGATCCCTCCACCGGCTTTTTCGGCGGCAGGCTCTTGGGCGCTAAGGTTCGCCGGGCCTTGCCCAAGGAGGAGAGTCAAACCAATAAGAGCGGTTCGGTATCGCCATTGCGAAAAGGGATGCCCCGATCGAGTCATCGGAGGTTTTTGATTGAGAGGTTTGTTTAATTTCATTTTGATTAGGGTTGGATTAAGGGAAATTTAAGAAAACGCAGAGCGCTTTTATTTTTTAAGAGGCAAGCGGGACAAGTCCCCCAGTAAATGACCTCCGCCTCGTCGATCTCGTAGCCGGAGCAGTCCGAGGCGGTGAGGCAAGGTGCTTTACCTACTGAGCAATCGACATCGACAGTCTTCCCGCAGGACCGACAAATCGCGTGATGATGATTGTCCCCGACCCGGTCTTCATAGAGTGCCGCTGACCCGGCCGGTTGGATCCGGCGAAGAAGATCCTTCCTCGTCAGCAGACCAAGGGCATCATAAACTGCCTGTCGCGAAATCGTTCCGATTTGACGACGAACCTCCTCGGCGATCTGGTCAGCCGTGCCGTGACAGTGATCCCTAACGGCTCGAAGCACGGCGAGACGCTGGGCTGTGACCGGAATGCCATTTTCGCGGAGAAGCTTTACCGGATCTTGCATGACCACAGCCTTGCCTTTTTTTAGACTTGGTCAAGAACTTGCTTCAGTCAATCGCTGGACTTACTCCGGAACAACTTCCTTGGACGGCCCCAACTCCTCCCCCTCGCTCCCAATCCCCAACTCCTTCCGAAGCAACAAATCCAAATCCGACTTCCCAGGCTTCAAGCACTCCGATTTACCGAGCTTGACGATCTGAACCTTCATCTCGCTCTCGCCGATTGCGAGGAAAATATCCTTGGTCGGAAGGCCCGCATATCTCGTCGCAATCACCTTCCCCATAAAGCGACCATCCCCCTCTGCGCTCGTCATCATCTCACCCGATTCCGAGCTAAAGCCGTCAAATTCCGACCCAATGGCCGCGTCGATATATTCCTGAATTTCCTGAGTCGTCATAGCCTGTCGTTTCGGCATTCACCCTCACCCAATTTAAAGCAAGAGGCGAGCGTTGATGAGTTGATATTGAACCAACATGATACCAACCAACGATGAAGGGGCCAGCCCCACTACTCAGGAGACTTCTTAGGTTTTTTGGCAGGATAGAGTAATTCGATCAGACCCTCTGAATTTTCGTTGCTGGGATGCAGCGCATTCGGACCGAGGTCTTCCCCGGAACGGATCACTCCGGCAAGATCCTCGGCGATGACTCTTATCTCGGGATTTTCAGATTTTGCCAGCTCTGCGAGTATTCCCAAGCCGAGATCAGCAGTAGCTAGAAAAGCATTCCTCGACTTGGTTCGAACCGAAAATTCCGGGCTCGCCAGGTTTTGGCCGACCTTCCGCAAGGTGGCAGGCAGGGCAGGCAACCAGCCAATTCGTTCCTGCTGTCCTTCCAAGGTATCGAACACAAGTCCGGCCCGAACCATTTCGTCCGGCTTGGGGAGAATCTCGATTGGAAACATTTTATCGTAGAGCGGCCGCGGCATTGGAGCGATCAACAAGACGCCTAGACGGACCAAGAGATCCTCTTTCCAAACCTTTGTGATATGAGACGCCTCAGCTTCCGACATGCCGAGTGCTGACCATTGACGCCGGCTGGCATCAAGGACCTTCTCATCCGTCCACCGTTTCACATCAGCCTTCGCGATCCGAATGGTGCCACCACCCGGGATGATTTTTAATTCGGCACCCCTGAGTCCCGAACCGTCATTGAAAAGGATCACGACCGGTCCCACTGCTTCAAAGTAGCGGTTCGTTACCTCGATCTCAGCGGCTCCAACTTTCGCCGTGACGACCGGCTTCTGCGCCGCTGTCGCCTCGTAGAATAGGAAGCGTTCCGAACCAACTAGAGTTTGGAAGTAAGCGGAAGGAATCTCACGTGCCGTATTCCACCAGTGTCCTGCCATCGGTTCGGGAAGGTCTTTCGGAGCCTCCTTGTGCAGCGTGCCACTCCATTCCATCCCGGATGCAAAATTAAATTGGCCCGCTCCCATCCTTTTGGAGTCTCTTCCATAAGCCACACCCTTGCCAACCTCCGGAAGTGGATAGTAGGCGAGCGGGATACCACTCGGCGTGCCGACCTTGACCGAGACCTTCATGCCCTCCGCGCCGTAGAAATGAATGACTGGTTTGTCCCAGCCCTGGTATTTAAAGCGAAGAGCTATTTTGTTCCGTTGCACGAACTCGGGAAGCCCCGTGAGCAACTCAGGCACCGCACTCAAAACACTTTCGCCATGCGCCTGCGCGAGAACCTGCACGCCCCATTCATGAACGATAAATTTTCCGGGCTTCTCGCGATATGCGGCCCTCTCGCGTGATTCCTCCTGAATTTTTCCCAGCGCCCTCTTCGCATTGCCGCCGTCTGGAATATTCTCCACCAGCTCGGGACCCACCGTGAGTAATTCAGCGCTGCTAAAGAATTCCTTCTCCTGTAGTTTCTGGATCGATTGATCGTGAAGAACCCCGAGTGGGCCGACGATCTCCTTCTGACTCAGGATTCGCTTCATCAAGGCGAGTCGATGTTCCAGCGAAGCATCCTTGGGCGTCCCAGCAACCGCCAAGTCGATTACCCAGCCACTGTGAGAATACCAGAACTCATCGTGCTTTTTCTGGAATCCCGGCTGCAAGCTCGCTCGCCATCCTTTCCACTCATCCATTCGATCGAGCAGGGCATGGCAGAAAATGTTCCTCGCATAATTGCCGGCGCGGTCCCGGGCGCTGAGCTCCCAACCAAGTGGAAGGCCCGCCGCATAGTGGTTCGGACCGCCCCGTATGCCCGCCATATAATTCATGATAGGAAGCATTGCCGCCAGCATCTCAGGCTTATCCTGGTGAGTGATCACTCCGCTCGAAACACCACTGGAGAACTTACTCCAAACCTCCTTGTATTGCCCCACGCCGGACTGCGAATGATCGTCAATTCCCTCTAAAATCTCGAGGGCTTGGTCAAATTCCCCGGCAGCAAGGACACTGTGAATCATCAATTCAGCGTGATTTAACCAGTGATAGAGTTCATTGGTTTTTATGATTTCACTCAAGCGATCAAGTTCGACGAGTTCGACCATCCCTTCCGCTAAGAAAGGCAGGGTCGCCATTTCCAGAGCAAGAAACTTGTAGATGGCGAGCCGGAAATCAGGCCGAGAGAATTCAGTCTGATCGACCCGGCGGGCGAGAGCGAGGAAGCGCTCCTCGCGAGTTGGAAGCGTAGCATCGAAAGGGTCGCTCTTGGAACCATTCAAGTAGGCCGCAGCCAACATCCTTTCCTCTGGGTCCTCAATTTTCGCAAGAAATCCGGGCAGCTGCTCAGCAAGCTTCCGATCAAAGTAAAACCGACTATCGGATCGTAACAGCTTCGATAACCAGACTGCCGAACCGTGCAGGAGTTGAATTGCGTGATCAATTTTCCCCGCCCGTATGAGCAGAGGCAAGAGAGTCCTGGAGGATTTTTTATACAATTTCTCCCAACGCCCCTCAGTAAACTTATTGAACTCACTATCATCTAGTGATGCCGCCAAGCCGATGAGCCAGTCTTCGGTCCAATCGTGTCGGCTCCGCTCTCCGCCAATCGCCAGTTCGATTTTAGCAATACGCTTCTGACGTGCCTTAAGCAGCCGCCTCGTAATTTCATCTCGCTCTTCACCCGCCTTCAAATAAGTAAAAATTTTCAGGATTTCCTCTTCTTGATTCGTAGTGACGAGGGCGTGTTCAGCCCATGCGGAGGCAAGCACTCTTGCACAATCCCGGACTAAGGCTGGCGGAGTGTGAATCATGCACCTCCGGCAGACCGTCGCGGCCAAGGCCAAACGCAAATTCATGGGCAAATCCTCATTCCTGATGCGGGCGCCCACTTCATCGAAGGCTGCCATAACCTTCGGATCAGTCCATCCCGGCTTGTCCCCACTTCGGTCGATCCACTCAGAACTATGGGCCCCAAGAATCAAACCGGGTTCGACGATGTCACGCATCTCAGCCGGCAAGGCAGCAAGGACTTCTCGTTGAAATTGAGGAGTGCCCGTTGCTTTGGCCCATTGCTCAGGAACGTGGTCATGGCGTCCGATCGCTGCGATGAATAAATATTCTTCAGGCAAGCTCTTAGGATAGACTTCAGTAATCCATTCCAGCGCATTCTTGAACGCATTCATTTCTTCCTGTCGTGTGGTGCTGATCGGAAAAAATACGGAGCCCTCTGTAAATTTGGGGCTCAGCATGTGGCTTCCAGTCACGAGCGACGATTGAAGGCGCTCGGCGGCGAGGGCACGGAGATAAAACTCAGTCCTCTTCTTACGATCGGAGAGGTTTTGGAAGATCGCACTCTGCTGATGAAGTTCCTCCGGTTCAGAAAGCTCCTCCTCTTCAGAGGCGAGCGACGCAGGAGACTGATCAGGGTCATTCCCTAGCTCCTGACTCCTTCCAAACAGAACGAGCCCGCAAAACAAAGCCACAAGAAAACTCCCACCTGAAATCCCAAGAAGAGAAAACCGGCTGCTTCGTCTTTGACCAAAGCCGAGCACCCGCTTGATACGGCTCACCAGCGGTTTGTCACCGGCAGCGAGCCCGGACCCGATGACTCCTCTCGATTCCTCAATACTTGCGAGCGCCTCTGCGTAAGCGACTCGATCGCCACAGAGTGTGACGGCAAGATCGTCGCAACAAAATTCTCTCTCAAGACGAATACGGCGTGAAATCCACCACGCCGCTGGGTGAAAAAACAGGACGGACTCCACAATGCTTTGTAGCACATTAAAGAGGTAATCGTGGCGACGCACATGACCGAGTTCGTGAGCCAGCAGTGCTTCAAGCTGCGAGTTACTGAGCTGCGCAAGTAAGCCCAGCGGGGTAAGAATTACAGGTTTGAACCAGCCGAAAAGAATCGGAGTGCGGATCAGGGAAGACTCGCGCAAGCGCACTTCTCGGCGGATTCCAAGTCGGGAGGAAAGGATCGAAATCATCGGTCCACCTCGACGATCAACGGGTTCAAGGCTGATCGAGCGCAGGCGGCGAGTCGCTTGCCAGCCACCGATATTTCGAAACGTGACAAGCAAGAAGCCAACGAACCAAACGGCGGCAATTCGCGGGTGCCAAGGTGCAGCCCATCGCTCCACTCGCAGCAGGAATGATTCGGAGGGAGAGGCATCGACCGTCTCTTTCTCAATTACGGATGGCTCAGCGGGAAGACTTGTGGAAGCAGTCAAAGACTCTGATTCGATTCGAGGGAGATCGATCCGGGGAGAAGTGATCGTGACAGCGGGCGCTGCTCCCGGCTCGGCAACCTTCAAAAGAAGCGTCAAATCAAGAGGCACCCCGCCCTCTTTCGATGAGAGTTGATCCTCAAATTTCACCACCTTCGTACCATCTGATTCTCTGGCATCTACGAAGAAAAAAGTTGCAAGCGGAAGTCCGACCATCGTCAAAAGGACAACATAAGAAACTACATAACGAAGGTTTGGAGAGAAACGCCGCAGGCATCCTAACAAGAGGTAGCCGACCATCGCCACGAGTGTGAGTTGCCAAATACTATGCAAGATCGTCAGTCCGATTCTTTCGGCGAGCGGCGAGGATAGAAAATCTGCCACGACTTTCATGACGATGAGTCAGCTTGAGTTTCCTGAGCCTTCGCGATGAGCGCTTTGACCTCACTTAATTCCTCCCTATTCAGCCGATCACCAGTCAGAAGACTGAGCACCAGGCTCTTGGCCGATCCACCGAAAGCGCGTTGCGTAACATCGTCGAGTAAATTGAGCTGCGTCCGCTCACGCAGTTCCGCCGCCCGGTATCGTGGAGGTCTAAGCGAATCATCCACTACGACCAGCCCCTTGTCCCGCATGACTTGAATCATCTTTTGGGTCGTCGTGTATCCGGGTGCCGAGGGCCGGGCCGCAGCGCAGGCCTCATGAATACCCCCCATCGCCGAGGGCCCCAACTCCCAAAGGACGTCCAGGATCTCTAGCTCAACTTCCGTCGGTCGAATCGACCGGGAGTTCTTTTTCCCCTGTTTCTTCTTCATGATTTTAAAACGAAAGCTTTCGTTACCGACACCGAAACGAAACTCTTCGTTACCGCGAGATAAATCGAGCAGAGAGCCACACGATCAGACAATCGTTCATCACAAACACGGAGAAACTACAGGTAAGCATCGATCATTTCATCAGACCGGAACCTGCACTATTTTCTGAAGAGTTTAGGCAAAACAATCCCGCCCTACTGGCCCCATGATTGTTGCCCGTTTGAGCCAATCATCCGGTGAGTGTTCAAACGACTGATTTCACGGTGACCACCGCAGATGGCTTTGTCAGCGTGACGGACCACAGGTTGGATAAATTTCTCGCTGTCGAATACCTCCCCTTCCAGACGGAAGAGACCAAATCACAGTCAAGAGGCCTCGAAACGAGGAAAAGAGGTTCTACCAACTCGTTGCACCTAACCACTAGTGGACCGTCTCACTGAACGCGACGGATAGCCGGCACGGCTGGGTAGAGCCATCGGTCATTGTTTCAGACCGGAAGATGGCACTTCGTTTATTTTGTTTTCGCCGATCGCTTTACCGGAGATACGAGTCAGTCCTTGGAGAGAGCCGCGGGAACTCACCTTTGAGGGGACTAAGGAACGGCGAGGGAATTAATTGAGATATTGCGCGAAGAGATCGGGACTGTCAGTGAGGCAGAGTTCTCTCTGTGTAGTGGACTCCTCAGGGAGAAGTCGAACGCAGCTGACGGTTCCGAGATCGAGTGCGATGTCTTAATTAATTTCGGAGTCATTCCTAAGGCTTACCTGTGATGAATCGTTCTACCTCAGCCTCTTTCCCGGAAAGAGTCCGGATGTAAATTTCTTGCAAACCTTTCTCCGACTGCATCACCGCTTTCAAGCCGCCGCTCACCGTCCGTTGCATCCTAATCGCCCCGGTAGCACATCCTCTCCCCAGCGATTTCCCACCATAAGAACGCCCGATAATAACTCCGACCACCCCGTCCATCGCTTCGATCTTCTTGAGCAGAATTCGACATTCTTTGGAGGTTGATTGGTGGCGTCCACGGGAAGGCATCGCACCGTTATGGTAGGACTAAAAATGCCTTCTGACAAGGATGACCGACACCTAAAGTTTGCTCGTAATCGACGAAACCCTCGTAGTTGGGATCTACGACTCCGACACCGAAGCCAAGCAATCTCCCTTTGCCATCGTCCGCGCTGAGTCATAGCCTGCCCCTGCCACCTCATGCCAACTCCCGCCTCGCTTCCCATCTGGAAAATCCAGCCCGACATCCTCCGCACCCTCAAATCCGGAAACCGTCTCGTCCTCGTCGCCCCCACCGGCTCTGGCAAGACCACGCAGGTCCCACAAATGCTCCTCGATGCCGGGCTTGCGGGAGACAAGATAATCGTCGTCCTCCAACCCCGACGCGTCGCGGCCCGTACCGTGGCTACCCGAGTCGCGTCGGAGCGGAAGGTGAAACTCGGCGCTGAGGTCGGCTATCAAATTCGCTTCGACGACCGCACCAGCCACGCCACCCGCATCGTCTTTGTCACCGAGGGCATCCTCCTCCGCTGGCTCCAAGACGACCGCGCTCTCTCCAAAGTCGGAGCCGTCCTCTTCGATGAATTCCACGAGCGGAACCTTCTCAGCGATGTCGCCCTTGCCTTGGTCAAAAATCTCCAACAAAACCAGCGCCCCGATTTGGCGATGCTCGTGATGTCCGCAACTCTCGATGCCGAGCCCGTCGCCGAGTATTTAGACCAATGCCCCATCCTCATTTCCGAAGGCCAAAGCTACCCAGTCGAGGTCAACTACCTCCCCGTCCCCGATGATCGCTACCTCACCGACCAAGCCGCTCAAGCCGTAGAACAAATCATCAACAATGGCGACGAAGGCGACATCCTCGTCTTCATGCCAGGACGCGGCGAGATCAACGGAACCCTCGACGCACTGCGCAACCTCAGAACACAAGAGCACGTCGCTTGCATCCCCTTGCACGGCGCACTCGAACCAGAGGAACAAGACCGTGCCTTCGCCCCGAATTCGTTGCGAAAAGTCATCGTCGCCACCAACGTCGCCGAGACCAGTATCACGATTGATGGCATCCGCCACGTCGTCGATAGCGGCGTGGCCCGCGTGGCACGATACGATGCCGAACGCGGCATCGGCACCCTCCAGCTAGAACCCATCAGCCGCGCCAGCGCCGACCAACGAAAAGGCCGAGCCGGCCGCACCGCCACCGGCACCTGCCACCGACTCTGGACCGAAGGCAGCCACCTCGGCCGCGACGAACGCAACACCCCCGAAATCCAGCGCAGCGACCTCGCCGAAGTCGTTCTCCTCCTCCACTCCCTCGGCATTCAAAAAGCCGTCACCTTCGACTGGCTCGACAAGCCCGACCCACAAGGAATCGAACGCGCCGAACGCCTCCTCACCATGCTCGGGGCCCTCCTCGCTGCCGACCTCACCGAGATCGGACGCCAAATGCTCCGCCTCCCGATGCACCCGCGCTACTCTCGCATGTTGATTGAGGCCAGCCAGCGCAACTGCGTGCCGGATGCCGCCCTATGTGCCGCCCTCGTCAGTGGCCGCGACCTTCTCACCCGTCTGGGTCGCAATGATTCCAAGAGCCAAAGCACGCGCGAAATGTTTGAAGAGAGCGACGACTCCGACTTCATCACCCTCATGCGGGCTTTCGACTTCGCCAAATCAAACCGCTTCAGCTTCGACCGCTGCCGCCGCCACGGCATCAACGCTCAAGTCGCCCGTCAGGTCGATGAGACCTACAAACAAATCCTCCACGCCGCCCACCAACAACACCTCTACGACAAAAAGGCAGCCCCCTCCCCACCCGTTAAAAACGACGACTCCCTCCTCCGCTGCCTCATGGCCGGCTTCATCGACCAACTCGCGAAACGACGCGAACCCGGAAAAGAAACCTGCGACCTCACCGAACAAAGGGAAGGCAAGCTCGTCTGCGAAAGCGTAGTTCAAGAATCCCCGTACTTCGTCGCGGCCAACCTCCACCAAGTCCCCTCACGCGGCTCCACCCTAACCCTCCTCAGCCTCGCCACCGCCGTAAAGCCCGAGTGGATCGCCGAAATGTTCCCCCAACATCTCGCTCCTACCGTCGAGCACCTCTTCGACCCCAAGAACAAGCGCGTCGGCGCGATGAAGCTCGTCCGCTTTCACGATCTCATCATCGAACAAAAAGCGCAGCAAAACGACCTCGACCCACACCACTCCGGCCGCTCCCTCGCCGAGGCCCAGCGCAGCGGTGCCTTTAATCTCCCGCTCATGGATCACCGCGTGAAAGAATTCATGGCCCGCATCGACCTCCTCCACGCCACCATGCCCGAGCTCGAATTCGTCCCCTTCGACGAAGCCGCCATCACCGCCTGTCTTGCCCGCGCCTTCAAGGGCCTCTCGCTCGTCAAAGAAGCCCAAGCCGCCCCCCTCTTAAACGCCTTCCACCGGCACCTCGAAAAAGGCCAACTCGAATGGCTCAATGAATTACTCCCACCCACCATCCCATGGCTCGATAAAGGAACAAGTAAAGTCTCTTACACCAGCGGCTCCCCCGAAACCCAAGTGAAACTCCAGGAATGCTGGGCCCTCGAAGATCACCCAAGCCTCTGCGAAGGCCGTCTCCCCGTAATCCTAAAGCTCTCTCCCCCCAAGGGAAAAGTCCTCACCACCACCACCGACTGGCCCCGCTTCCTCGCCCGCGAATGGCCCAAGCATCGCCCCATCATGCAGAGGAAGTTTCCCGGACATGTCTGGCGGTAAGATACTTTGCGCTCCACTGCTGAGCTCTGCGCAAAATCTCCCCCAATTCGTAACGGCTCATTTCGTCGTAGAATTTTTGTTACCTGAGTGTTTAAAGCTCATTTACCCTACGATACGTTGGCATGCTTTTCATCTTGGCAAAACAGCTTCAGCTCGCTTCTCATCGTCGAACGTTTTTCGATACCGATTTGGGGTGAACCCCATCCGCTGCCGGAATTGAGCGGTAAAGGCACTTTGATCACAGTAGCCGAGGTCGATGGAAATTTCAGCAATGGAGGCGGCGGTCTGCTGAAGCATCTGGCAGCCAAGTTGCACGCGACTGCGGCCGAGAAACTGTTTCGGGGTGAGGCCGGTGTCCTCCTTGAAGCGCCGGTCGAAGTTTCGATGCGACATGCCAAGTTCGGCCGCGAGATCGAAGATCGAATTGATCTCGCCGGGCTCGTCGAGCATCCGCCCCACCGCTTTTGCAATTGCGGAATCGGCGGACTTTAGACCACGCTTCTGGTTGTAGCGCTGCACTGTGCCCATGATCCCAGCGGGCTTGCCGATGAGATCGCGGATCGGCATCTTCGTGGTTACAAACCAGTCGGGTAAGCCCTGGCGACTGAGAAATAGCTCGACCATTTTTGGCATTTCCTCGCCAGTTTCGAGGACCCGTCGGTCGTCGTCGCGAAATTTCCGGGCGAGCGGTTTTGGGAAAAGCTCGAAGTCGTCCTTACCCACAATTTCGCACTCTTCCTTGAAGCCGAGTCGGCCAAAAAAGTGCTGATTGGCAGCGACGATTTGAAATTACCGATTTTTCAGAAAAAACGCGACGTGATCGAGTTCATCGAGTTCATCGAACAGGTAGCGGATGTCGCAATGATGTCCGATTTCCTGGTAGAATTTTTCGAGGATGGGATTTTTCATGTCCGGAATGCCGCCTTGGCCAGTTTTCAATAGAATGCAGCCAGCTGACACTATATTCAAGGTTGATTCCCTGCCAAAGTCATCACAGGGAATAACCCAATTACTTATGAAATACTGGTTCTGTTTGATCGTCTCGCTTTTTTTTGCGGCCAGCGGCTCTGCCCAGGAGAAGAAGACTAAAGTCGTCTTTATCTCAGGGAAGCCGAGTCATGGCCCGGGTGCTCACGAGCATCGGGCTGGAAATATTCTTTTGGCCAAACGACTCAACGAAGCGAACCTCGGAATCGAAGCGATCGTTTTGCCAGAAAACGGGTATCCAAAGGACCCGAAGGTTCTCGAAGACGCAGCGACGGTTGTCATATTCTGCACCGGCCATCAGGGGCATTTACTGAATCCGCATCTCAAGGAATTCGATGCGCTCATGAAGAACGGGACGGGACTGGTCATGATTCATTGGGCCACGGAGGCGCTGACGGGAATGCCAGGGAAGAAGTTTTCGGAATGGATGGGTGGGTTCTGTGATCTGAACTGGTCGGTGAACCCGCACTGGAAACCGAACTTCAAGAACTTTCCGGATCACCCCATCTCCAACGGATTGGAGCCATTCAGTGTGGATGACGAGTGGTATTATCACATGCGCTTCGTTGCTGGTCTGAAGGGCGTCACACCGGTTCTTTCAGATCTCCCTCCGCTGAAAACGTTGCAGCGCCCGGATGGTGCCCGGAGTGGTAATCCGGAGGTGCGCCGTGCGGTGGCAAATGGCGAAAGCCAGCACGTGGGCTGGGCCTACCAGCGACCAGATGGCAAGGGCCGTGGATTTGGTTTTACGGGCGGTCACTACCACGTGAGTTGGCGGAACGACATGTTTCGCAAAGTCGTGCTGAACGCCATCCTTTGGACGGCGCATGCCGAGGTCCCGGAAGCGGGAGTCCTCTCAAAAACGCCAACTGATGATGAGTTAAAACTGAACCTCGATGACAAATCGAAGCGGACAAAACCAGCACCACGGGCAAAGAACAGGGACAGCAGTCAACCTCTGGAAATCTTGGTGAAGGCCATCGGCTCAAGCGAAAATCCGGAAATCCAGAAGGCCCTGATCAGTGGCATGATATTGGGACTCGAGGGTCAGCGGAATGTTAAGCCACCGGAAGCTTGGTCGGAGCTCAGCGCGAGGTTGGTCAATCGCGATGACCACAAACTAAAAAAGCTCACCAAGGAACTCAGCCAGATTTTCGGCGACGAATCGGCGACCCTGCAGGCGATCGCGACCTTGAAAGATAAAGCCGCCGATCTGGATGATCGGCGTTCAGCACTCGCAGCGTTGCTCATTCAGCGACGCAAGGAGTTACCCGCCATCTTAAAGACCCTTCTCAATGAGGAGCCGCTCCGACTCGAGGCCATCCGTGGCTTTTCGACCTTCGATATCCCCAACGCGGGGGCGCTCTTGTTAGAACGGTATCCCGACTTTGAACCGGCCGCTCAGCGAGCCATCATTGAAACCCTCGCGACTCGAAAGCAATACGCCGAATCGCTTTTCCAAGCACTCGAAGCCAAGAGCATTCCGAAAGAAGCGATCCCCGTCTACGCGATACGCTCCCTCGGTAAATTACTCGGAAGCAAGTTCAGTAAAACCTACGGAGTCCTCAAGTTAAATGAAGACAAGGAATCGCTCATTGCCGAATACGTGAGAATCGCGAGGCCCGGTGAGTTGGTAAAAGCGAGCGCTTCAAAAGGGCGAGCCGTTTATCAAAAAACCTGCATGGCCTGTCATCAGATGTATGGCGAAGGCGGGATGATTGGGCCGGACCTCACCGGATCGAATCGCGGGGATCTCAATTACCTGCTGCTCAACGTCATCGATCCCAGTGGGGACATTCCCGATGCCTACAAGATGATAACCGTGACTACAAAGAACGGACAAGTCCTCGCCGGAAGTGTCACCGGAGAAGATGATCAGAAAATCGTTCTCACCATGGTCGGTCAAGAGTCCACTGTTGCCAAGAGTGACATCAAAACCCGCGAGACTTCAAATGTCTCGATGATGCCAGAGGGACTCCTGAAAACTCTAACCCCGGACGAGGTGCTCAACCTCTTTAAATATATGCAAACGAAGGAGCAGGTGGCTCCGCCAAAGCGCTAATCTTCACGAAAACTCGGCTCTTCTTTTTCCAATGAAAACCAAATTCCCCGCATCACGATTCAAACTCGTTTGTTTGTTCCTTTGCCTTTCATCCGCAGCATTCGCACAGCGCGGGAAGCAACACCGAAAAAGCGACGCGCCTTTTCTGAAACCAGCTGAAGCGGTTGCGGCGATGGAGATCCCCGAGGGATTCGAAGTCTCAATCTTTGCCGCGGAACCGGACATTGGAGAACCCATTGCCTTCACCTTCGACGACCGCGGGCGAGTCTGGGTGGTCGAAAACTACAACTACGTCAATCGAAGGAACCACAAGCAGGATGAGATTCTCAGCCGAATTCAAATCTTCGAAGATACCGATAGCGATGGCGTCTTTGATACGAAAAAATTGTTCACCGACCAAATCAAATTTTCCTCGGGAATCGGGGTGGGATTTGGAGGGGTTTATCTCGGTTCACCGCCTGAACTGCTTTTCATTCCCGATGCAGATCGCGATGACGTCCCTGACGGAAAACCTGAAGTGTTGCTCGACGGTTGGGGCTTCCAGGACCGACACGAAACACTGATTGAGGTAGGGACACCGATTACTCAGTGCCCCCCTCGCAGATCCCGGCGTGCGGAATTACCGCACCGGGCTCCTCACAGGACGCGCAGTCAGAGCTTCGTCAGTATCCGGTTTATTGTTGCTTAAGATCATGCAGGTTTCCTTTCACTTGGCAAGTTCACTCGCACTGGCTTTTCGACGATCCTCGGCAAGGGCAGATCCCAATGTTTCAACCGCTCCCCAAATTGGGTCCACGTCATGGACCTTCTT
>JBLHUR010000107.1:0-20084 GCA_047629805.1 Akkermansiaceae bacterium
TGGTTTACGGGCGGGAGAAATTTGTGAGAGAGGTGGCGGAGAGGTATCGAGAGTTGACGGGCCAAGAGAGAGCGCGAAAGCCCACGAAGCTGGGCGATGGCCGAGGGCGGTTTGTGATGCAGGATTAGCGAGAGATATTCCAAGCTTATTTAGAGCGTGTCCCAGAAAATGGCATTTCGGGGAATGGCCGTTTTTTATTTTTTGGGAGAGGATGTTTTTTCGGATTCCGGGCTTGATTCGGATGGTTTTCTTTCTTCGACTCGGTTTGGGGACGTCGCAACGGTGGTTTTGCTGCTTCGCGAGCACGGGTGGGCCGGCCCGGTGGTTGCTGGGCCCTTTTTTTTGGTTTCGCCGTTTTAGTCGGCTTTTTTCGGGGGGGCTTTTCTGACCCTCCGGTTTTTCTTCTGGCTGGCTTCGCGGGCGGCTTGTTCGCGCCGTCTTTTGCGAGCGAGGCCGCGCAGTGGGCGAGCATGATCCAGCGCAGTTCTTGGCGGCGCGAGTCGAGCCCTTTGGAAAGGCTGCGACCGGGTTGATAGTTGTTGGTGATCATGCCGATGCGTGCTTCGGTCTGGGCTCGGCGTTTTTGGCTGGCGGCGAAGGCGGGGTCTTTTAGTTTTTCTCGGAGTCGGGCGGGGCTTTTGGGGGGGATGAGTTCGTCGATGAATTCCAGCTCGATGCGATGCTTGCGGTCATTTTTTGCCGGATTAATGACAAAGGGAACTGGACGAAACGGCACAGTGTAGGAAAGTGGGTCAGGCAAAACGGTCATAATTTGTTGTGGTAAACCAATTATAAAACCCTTTTTTGCGACAGGGAGGGCAAAAACGCCCTCCTTGTCATTTTCTTAAGGGCCGCTTTTCCCCGTGGTTGCTGGGACGGTCGGATTTGGGACTCGCTCTAGCTACGACCGGAAAAGATATCGCGGCTCTCACTGGATACGCCTGCATTACCTGTCACGCAGCTGGAGAAACGCCCGCCCTGCAAGCCTTCGAGGGCCAAGGCCCCAACCTCCAACTCTCCAGCGACCGACTGCGCCCAGGTTACTACCGCACTTGGATGTTCTGGCCACAGCGTCACGCGCCGCTCACCCTCATGCCGAAGTATACCGTCGATAAAAAGCGGGCTCTCAACGAGAGCTTTTACGAAGGCGATGCCGATAAGCAGTTCGAGGCGATTCGACAGTACCTCAAGACGTTGGAAGGCGCAGAGAAGGCACCCGTTCCAGAGAAAGAGGAGTAAGCTTGCACATCCTGTCACAACTTCCTCATTCCCCTCTTGCAGAAGTTCCGCTAAGCTCTTCGCCCCATGCGTCCCGCTATCGTCCTGTTTCTCATCTCTCTTTCCTCCCTCATCGCGGCTCCAACCGATACTCTCGTCAGTTACTGGGACTTCGACGATAACCTCAACGACCGCGCCACTGCTGGCAACACCACTGACCATGGCACTTGGGTCGGCCCCGCTGATTTCAACACCGGCATCTTCGGCAACGGACTCGAACTCAACGGCTCGAATTATGTCTCGGTTCCCGACAGCATGGACGTCGCCCGCACCGGCTCGAATCTCTCTGTCTCCACTTGGTTCCGCGTCGACACCTTCGACAAGAGTTGGCAATGCCTTGTCGCCAAGGGAGAAGGATCCAACTGGCGTATTCATCGGCAAAGCGGCAACGACAACCTCGCTTTCGCTGGAGGCAGCAGCGACATCGTAGGAAGCAATGTCAACGACGGCCAATGGCACCACGTCCTCGCGGTTTCAGAGGCCGGTGTCTCAACCAGGCTCTTCATCGACGGCGCTCTTGTCGCCACCGGAAATGGCCCGGGGCTTGCCGCCAACGGCGAACCCATGATGGTCGGCGAAAATCCCGACGCCGGCGGCCGGCAATGGAAAGGACGGGTCGACGACCTTGGCATTTTCTCCTCTGCGCTCAACGGACACCAAGCCAAAGCGATCTACGATCTCGCCCTCGATTCCGAGTTCGAATACTCCCTCGGCGAAGTCAACCAGCTCCTTTCCTCCCACGCCTGCGGGCCCGGCACCAGCGTGACTGTCGGTGACACCACTTGGGAATACTACGCCGCCGATCCCGCCGACGGACGTTCCTTCATCCAACTTTCCACCGATCGTTCCGGTCTTGCCGGCAGCACCGGACCTGGCATTGCCTCCTTCACTGTCGATCACCCATTCATTCCCACTGGCTCGCCCATCGTTCTCTCCTGGCAAGTCGGCACCTCCGCGACTTCCCTCACCATCGACAACGGCATCGGCAACGTCCTCCCCCTGACCACCAACGGGACCGGCTCCATCACGCTCGACCCCGGACCAACTACCAACACCCCCTACACCATCAGCGCCACTGATGCCGATGGCACCAACACGCGCAACCTCAGCGTTGAAGTCACTCCTGATCCCATCATCGAATTCTTCAACGCCAACGACACCATCGTTCCTCCCAACACTCCGGTCACCCTTTCCTGGAGCGTGCTGAGCAGCACTTCTCTCGATCTCAACGGAAGCGACGTCACCGGCACCACTTCTCTCTCATTCAACGCCACCAGCACCGGAACCTACACTCTCACCGCCACCAATCCCAATGGCACCTCGTCCAGCCAAGTTCAAATCTCCGTCATCATCCCCGGCGAACCCGTAATCTCGGAGTTCGCCGCCGACAACCTCGACTCCCTCACCGATGAAGATGGCGACAATTCAGACTGGATTGAGATCTACAATCCCAGCGCTTCCACCGCGATTCTCAACGACTACTACCTCACCGACGACCCCAACGATCTCACCAAATGGCGACTGCCAAATAGGACCCTCAACCAGCTCGATCACTTCGTCGTCTTTGCCTCCACCAAAGATCGCGCGATCGCCGGATCTGAGCTCCACACCAACTTCAGCCTCCGCGCCTCCGGGGAATACCTCGCCCTCACCAAGAAGGTCGGTGGTGTCGTCACCATTCTTTCGGAATTCAATCCCTATCCTTCCCAGTTCGCAGGCATTTCCTACGGCCTTAATCCCGACGGCATCACCTACGACTTTTTCGAAAACCCCAGCCCCGACGCCAACAACGCCACCGGCTTGGCCGGTTTTGTCCAAGACACCACCTTCGAACCCGACCGCGGATTCTACGCCGCTCCCATCGCGGTCGCAATTACCACCGAAACCGAGGGGGCCCAAATCCGCTACACCACCAACGGCTCGGACCCCTCCCCGAACAGCGGAACTCTCTACACCGGCCCCATCACCATCTCGTCCACCACCCCTCTCAAAGCCCTCGCCTACAAAAGCGGATTCATCCCAACCAATATCGACGCCCACACCTACCTCTTCCCCGCCGACATCCTCACCCAGCCCGAAATGGATCCCGATGTCGTCAATGACCCCGCCTACCGCAACACGCTCGCCGCCGATCTGAAAGCCATCCCCTCCATCTCCCTCTCCATGCCAAACTCCAGCCTCTTCGGTGGCTCCGGCATCTACGACAACTCCAATCAATCAGGCATCGCCTGGGAACGCCAAGGCTCCGTGGAATTCATCTTTCCAGATGGCCGCAGTGACAAGCAACTCATGTGCGGAGTCCGCATGCAAGGCGGAGTTGGCCGAAATGCCTCGTTCCCAAAACACTCTTTCCGCCTTCTCTTCAAGCGTGACTACGGCGACACCAAACTCCGCTTCCCGCTCTTCCAGGACGCCACCGAGGACGCCGAGGGCGCGGTCGAAAAATTCGATAGCATCATTCTTCGCTCGGGCTTCAACAACAGCTGGCACCGTGGCTCCAGCTCGGAAGAACAACGGGCGCAATACCTCCGCGATCAATTCATTCACAACTCACAGCTCGCGATGGGCCAAGCTTCCTGCCACGGCACCTTTTTCCATCTCTACCTCAATGGCGAATACTGGGGACTCTACAACTCCGTCGAACGCCCCAATGCCGACTTCGGATCCTCCTACTACGGTGGAGCCAAAGAGGAATGGGATGCCCTAAACTCTTATCCCCGGAACGTTGTGGATGGCACCGCCAATGCCTGGATCCAGGCCCACGCCATTGCCAATGCCGGAGTCGCAGATCAAGCCGGATACGAGGCCCTTTCCCAATACGTCGATATCCCCAATCTCATCGATTACATGATGGTCAATTTCTACGGCGGCAACCGCGACTGGGATGACCACAACTGGTATTCCATTAATCATCGAAACTCAGGCTCCGGCTATAAGTTCGTTTGTTGGGACGCTGAGCGTTCCCTCGAAAGCACCACCGGTGACAACCGAACCGGCGTTGGACAGGACAACAAACCATCACGCCTCTACTCCCAACTCCGCAACAACCCCGAATTCCGCCTCCAATTCGCCGACCGCGCTCATAAACACCTCTTCAACGGTGGCGCCCTCACCACACAACGCACCATCCCACGTTACCAGGTTCTCGCCGACTACATCGACCGCGCCATCGTCGGCGAATCCGCCCGCTGGGGCGACTCCAAACGTGCCGCTCCCTACACCCGAAATACCGAGTGGGCCACCGAGCGCGATCGCCTACTCAACTCCTACCTCCCTCAGCGGACCGACGTCACCATCAGCCAACTCCGTGGAGCCAATCTCTATCCGGAGGTCAATGCCCCCGCCTTCAGCCAACACGGCGGCCATCTTGCCAGCACCACCGAGCTCACCATGTCCAACGGCAGCGGCACCATCTACTACACCACCGATGGCTCCGACCCACGTCTCCCAAGCGGAGGCATTCACCCAAACGCAGCCACTTACGACGGTTCGGTCAACACCACCACGCTCGTGACCACTGGCTCTTCGTGGCGATACCTCGACGACGGTTCCGACCAAGGCACGAGCTGGCGGGAGGCTGCCTTCGTCGATACCGCATGGTCGGCAGGAGACGCCGAACTCGGCTACGGCGACACCCAGGAAACGACCGTCTCGTTTGGCGGAGATCCCAACAACAAACACCTCACGACCTACTTCCGCCACACCTTCAACGTCGCGGCCCCTTCCAACTTCACGGCCCTTTCCCTAGAGCTCCAACGAGACGACGGCGCGGTCGTCTACCTCAACGGAAATGAAGTCTTTCGTTCGAACATGGGCGCTGGAACGATTCTCTCGACCACCACCGCGAACAACGTGGCCGGTGGCAACGACGAGACCACCTTCTTTAACAAAGCCGTCGATATCTCCCACCTCCAAACCGGCACCAACGTCATGGCCGTCGAGGTTCACCAGATCTCAAATTCCAGCTCCGATATCTCCTTCGATCTCCGCCTCCGCGCCACCCAACCCAACATCGTCTCCCCCCTCTTCATGGCCTCCAGCGGTGACCTCCGCGCCCGCGCCCTCGACGCTGGAGTTTGGTCCGCCCTGAACGAAGCCTTCTTCTTCGTCGATACCGCGATCGCCGACAGCTCCAACCTCGTGGTCTCGGAGATCGACTATCGCCCGACAGCTCCCACGCCCTCTGAAGAAGCGCAAGGATTCAACGAGCGCAGTGACTTCGAGTTCATCGAGTTCACCAATATTTCGACCCAGCCCCTCGACCTCACCGGCGTTCGGCTTACCCAGGGAGTAGTCTTTGATTTCAATAATTCACTTGTGGGACAAATCATTCCCGCTGGAGGACGATTCCTCATCGTCAATAATATCACCGCCTTCAATCTCCGCCACCCCGGCGTCCCCGCCTCCCTCATCGCGGGTAAATCCGATGGCAGCTTCAACAACGATGGTGAGTTCGTCGAACTCCTTGATCGCAACGACACCTCCATTCAATCCTTCACCTATAACGACCAACTCCCTTGGCCCACGAGCTCCGATGGTGATGGCTTCAGCCTCGTTCTCGTGGCCCCTCGCACCAATCCCGATCACACCGTTGGCTCGAATTGGCGGTCCAGCGTCCTCAACCCCACACCCGGAAGCAA
The DNA here is from genome assembly GCA_047629805.1 of Akkermansiaceae bacterium. GTDB lineage: Bacteria > Verrucomicrobiota > Verrucomicrobiia > Verrucomicrobiales > Akkermansiaceae > SW10. The sequence continues at coordinate 5,919 of JBLHUR010000107.1, forward strand.
TGATGCCACCACCTTCGCCGGTGACCCTGACGCCGACTTCGATAATGACGGCACCTCCGCTCTCCTCGAATATGCCTTTGGGAGTTCGGACTCCCTTGCTCACGACGCTATCCTCCCGGCATCAGGCACGCTTACCGCATCCAATCCTCCTCGCGACGGCCTCCTCTTCACCTTCCGACGGAACCTCGCCGCCGATGACTTGAAATACACTCTCCAACATTCCAACGATCTCGTCACTTGGAGCAACGACCTTGGCGACCTCATTCTTTGGAACTCCATCAACAACGGCGATGGCACCTCCACCGAGCAATACCTCATTGCAGACTCCCTCGACCAAAACGAAAAGAGCTTCATCCGAATTCTCATCACTCCGCGTGAGTAGTCATCCGTTGGGTTCCAGGGATCAGAGTGACGGATAGACATCGACGACGATGCGCTTGAGATCTTACCCACCTCCCGCTGCTCCCTAGTCCCGAGGCTGGGATTTTAGAAGCTGGTTTGCTCCACCACAATGAAACGAGAATCATTTCCAATCTTTCCGGAGGGTCGATAGAGAGACAAAGAGCCGAGTGCATCGGAGAAGAGAAAATCAGGAAAGGTGGCGATCTGGACGTCCTCCGGAACGTCGAAGGGAATGGCAGCTTCAGCAACACACACCAAGTATCCCTTGGGAGGCACCGTGATGTTCACGGGAAAAGGATAGATATAAATCCCCTCACCTGCGATCCCAAGGCTCCACGGATCATCAGGAAATTCCGGGTCCCAGAGGGGAAGTGGATTCCGGGTGGGGTTGTGCAGTTCAAAATATTGAAATCCTCCGCCTTCGGGATGATCCATGATCTCAGTGATGACGAAAGCAGGCGGAATTGACCTGCTGTTTTTCGAGCCCAAACTTGGAGACTCCTGGGCGAAAAAGTAGTCCTGTCCATCCGCAGATTTGACGCGGCCAAATGAGGCATTCCGCTCTTTTGAAGAAAACTCAAAACCATGGGAGTAGCCGCTAAGTTCCCCATTAGAATCTCCAGAAAAGAGGTAGCAGCGCTCATTACGCGAATTGAAAGCCAAGTCGCTTCCGGCTTCGCTGAAATCTACCTCGTCCACCACGAGGTAGCCTTTACCGGGCACGATCAGGTGTGCGGGAAATTTGTATTTGTAAGGTGAATTCCTCTTGTCACTCAGCCACCACCCTCCAATCGGAACATCGGCGGAAGTTGGATTGTAAATCTCCACCGCGTCAACGAATTCCCCGGTCGAGCGGAAGCGGATTTCATTCACCACAAGCGGGGGAATGTCGGGTTCGAGATCGTCTGAACCGGGGGAGCCAAGTGGGGCGAAACTTGCTCGCCAGGTGCTAAAGTGCTCGGGATCGGCCATCGGATCCATAGTCGTCCGTGTCAGGGAAAATCCTACCGGCGATGGTAAATGCTCGAAGTAATTATGATTGTCCGGGACGACCGGCCAAGGCGCGTGACTCTCGTAACGCATGTGGGTGGCGATCGATCCGTCGGGCCCAATCAGGGCGATTCGATCCCATTGATTGATAAAGGGAGAAGCTCGAAGCTGACCAGGGGGAAGCACGCCATCGTAGGGCACCCCGGGATAGAGCGAGAGGAAGCTCTCAACATTGGCGACGAGCACCACGAATCCTCCGGCGGGAGCGAGCGAGCCTTCTGGAAAGGAGTAAAATTCGTGAAAATTCCTCAATGAAATGATGCGCATCCCAGAGAGGTCCAGAGGAGTGTCGCCCAGGTTCTTAAACTCGATGAATTCCTCGTTCCGTGGCGTCGGTATGTCCACCTTGCTTGTAGGGTGATACATGATCTCGGTGATGAGCAGTTGGGAAAAGTCCTGCTCCAACGACAAGGTGGCCACTTGGAGAGCACTCGCCAAACGAGTAGCCGCGGTGACGGATCCCCCGAAAGGGGAAAAGGCCGGAGGCTCAAGAGCGAGACTTCGCGCGGCAAGGATCAAAGAAAAGCTGAGGAACTGGATCGCACACAACACGCCCGGGTGAAGCAAGGGAATCCTCTCCAAAAATGAACAACGCTTTTTCCCCACCTACTAGAACTGAGCACCATCCCCCGCCATGTCAAGTTTGCGATCCGCCGGCCAAGTTACGATAAAAACTCTGCCAAGATCCTACGCCATAGCGCAGACTTGGATGGCGCGTTAACACTTACAGAATCGGCGGGGTCCAGTTGGGGATCCCGCCCTCTTCAAGTTGTTTTTGATAGCGAACGCGGAAGGGCTGGGTCGGAGACATAGCTGCGCTTTCGTTGACCATGAGCGGACGGGCTTCTTTCCAAAATTCGTCGTAAGCGGCGCGCATCTCTTTGACGACCTTGGGAAGTTGGCCGGCGACGTCGATCTTTTGCCCTGAGTCCTTACTCATGTCGTAGAGGCTTTTGTCAACAAGGCGGTATTGATGACTGCGAACGGAGAAGCCGGTCCACTGGTGGTCGTTGGGCTCGGATCCAGTTTTCCAACGCGCTTTCTGAGTGAAGAGGTAGCGGTCGGGCCAGGCCGACTTTGGGTCACGGAGGAGGGGCAGAAAGCTACGGCCGGCAACTTGATCTTCAGGCCCTGAGGTTCCCGCGAGTGCGGTGAGGGTAGGGAAAAGATCGATATGAGCGGCGACGTTGGCAAGGTCTCGATTGGGTTCCAGCGTGCCCTTCCAACGAATAAAAAATGGCACGCGCACCCCGCCTTCGTCGGCACTTCCTTTGAGGCCTTTTTGTCCGGCGTTGAACATCCTCATGGCCTTGCCATCTTTGGACTTACCGAGGGCTTTGTTGGGGCGACCGGAGCCCGCACCGGTCATGCCGTTGTCGGACATAAAGATAAGAACGGTGTTTTCTTCGAGGTCCCACTCCGCGAGTTTCGCCATGAGGCGGCCCATGTTTTCGTCGATGTTCTCGATCATACCGTAGAAGCCGGCATTCTTGGCAGGAAATCCGAGGTCGGTGAAGCGCTTGGTGTTTGCAGGAGGAGCGATGAAAGGGCCGTGGGGAGCATTAGTGGTGATGTAGGCGAAGAAAGGCTCCTTCTTTTCCTTCTGCTCCTTGATCCAGCCCATCGCGGCGGTAAAGAAGAGGTCGCTGCAGTAGCCCTTGGTTTTAACGAAGGAGCCATTGTGACGGATGACGGGATCGAAGTATTTATTTCCGGGAACGTCGGCGCAGGAGCATTTGTAGCCTTGTCCGATTCCGCCGGCACCGTGGATGAAGACTTCATCGAAGCCGCGCATGTGTGGTTGGTAGGCTTCTTCATCTCCGAGGTGCCATTTTCCGAAGATGCCGGAAGTGTAGCCCCCTTTCTTGAGTGTTTGCGGTAGCGTGGTGGACTTGAGGGCCATGCGTTCACGTTCGAGAATGGTGTGGGTGATTCCGTTTTTGAGCGGATGGCGACCCGTCATGAGTGCCGAGCGAGTGGGCGAGCAAGTCGGGCTGACGAGGAAGCGAGTCAGGCGGGTGCTTTGGTCGTAGAGGGCGTCGAGGTTCGGAGTTTTGATCCAAGGGTGCCCGTGTTTCCCAACAGGGCCGTAGCCTTGGTCGTCCGTCATCACGAGAATGATGTTGGGCTTTTCGGCAGCGGCAGAATAGCCGATGAGGAAGATGGAGAGGAGATGGCGGACTGGGCGGATCATGGGTAAAAGATACCGGGAACGAGGGGTGGTTCTTTCCTCGATTCACTGATCAGTGAATCTCCATTTCGGAAAGTCCTCCAAGCTGCTCGCGTAATTTTCGAGGGATTTTATACTCAGGTGTCGTTTCCCCTATGAAGACCAACAACAAACATCATGAATCTACGAATCCCCAAAATCATTCACCAGGCCGCACTGCTGCTCACCCTCGCTACCACATCCCTCAACGCCGAACCTCAGAAGAATTTTAAAATCGGGACGGTAGACATGAAGAAGCTCTTCGATGCACACCCGAGCGCAATCGAAGCGCAAAAGATCTCAAACGCCACACGCGCTCTTGTTCAGAAGGACGACAAAAAGCGTTTCGTAAGAATCACCTCGATTTATAACGAACTCAAGGTACTGAGTAAACAGTCCAAGAATCCCAAATTAACGGAGGAGGAGAAAAAGAAATTGCTTAAGGAAGCCAACGGGAAACATGAAGATAGAGAGGCTCATGAGCGCGAACGGTTCGAATTTCTCGCCCGTAGGAATCGTGCTCTCGATGACACCATGAAAGCAAAAATGAAAGTCATCATAAAAGTCATTCGCACTGAAATTACAGCTTACTCAGCCAGAGAGGGCTTCGACTTTGTCTTTGATATTTCCGGCACTGATCCCAACCAAAAGATCAAACCCCTCGTCACAACTGGCGCCACCGACCTCACTGAAATTATGATTACGGAATTAGCCAAAAAAAAGAAGGCACCCTAACAAAAACCTTCCACGAAAAAAAACCATCGTTGCGTCTCAAAACCCTTGAAAAAAGAGATTAGCGAGCCCTCCGATCGCGTTGTCGTTTTAGCCTCGCCATCATTCACCTTGGTTGGAGAACTCGTGCCCATGACTTGCAAAGAACTCACCACTGATATGACCTCCTTGCAGGAAGCTGCCTGGGAGTCATTTCATGATCGATACTACGATTGGCTCACCGGCATGGCGATTGCGCGAGGTCATTCCAAATCCGACCCAGGCGAAATCGTCCAACAAACCTATCTTCGGGTTGCCCGTCATATCAAAATCTTTCAAACGGAGGAGGCTCTCAAAAACTGGCTCGTCTGCCTCATGCGCTGCGTCGTGATCGACCCCGCCCGCCAATCTACCCGACGTCATTCGCTTCTCGAAAAATCCTCCCACTGGCAGGAATCGCGAATTCAGCCCACGCCCTCTAGTCATCATGACCTCGACGGAGCCCTGTCAAAATTGAACCCCGACGATGCCGCGCTCATTCGGCAAAAGTATCTCGAGGGCTGGACCACCCGGGAGCTCGCCGAGAGTTGTCAAGCAACCCCAAAGGCGATAGAATCCCGCTTAGCCAGACTGAGAAAACAACTCAAGAATTCCCTTAGCGAAGCCAGCCAATAATCCAATGGACCAGAAAAACCCAAGCTCCAACTCCCGAGACCGAGATCGTATCCTCACGTCGACGATCACCGCAGTGCGTGAGCAAAAGGCACATCGGAGAAGGACACGACTTTCGCTTGTGGCGGGAGGGCTCATCCTAGGAACGGCCGGACTTTTCATCTTCCAAAACCTTTCCCAGCAGTCAGGGAATCCCGCTACCAGCGACCATGACTCTGATAGCAAGACACTTCCGGAGTCTGACACCAGCGATCTCATCTATCCCAACATCAGCATCGCCGACGACCAAGGAGCTCGAACAGTCACCCTATCTCACGATGAGTTTTCCAAATTGGTCTTCGACCCTCGCTTGGAATATTCAAGCGACGAAACTGGGATCACTTGGGAAAGTGAGACCACCATCATTTATATGCCGTTCGAATCCTCCTTTGCGTCCCTCGATCTGGATTTTTCCGACGAAGGCGCGAAACAGTAGCCTTCTCGCCCTGTGGCCCGGTGACGATGGGTTCTCCGTTTTTTCAGGAAGACCCCAAAACAGGTCGTATCCTTCTCCGGCTCTTTCCACTTGATCCTTTGGAAGGAGTCCCTTCTGACTCATATTCGATCCCAATGAAACACACAGTGCTTTTTGGGATCGTCACGGCCTCTTTACTGAGTTGGGCAGGAGGAGAAGAAAGAACCTTTCAACCCCGCACTTTGATGAAGCCTTTGCCTGCCATTAAAGATGCCCCCTTCGTCAAAGCGGGAGAGGTCAAGTCGATTGGCGACGAGGATCTTGTCCTGGCTCTGACTCTCAACGGAGACGCCCGGGCCTATCCCATCAACATGCTCAACGGACCACGACGTGAGATCATTAACGACACCCTTGGCGGGATCAGCATCGCAGCGACTTGGTGACATCTTTGCTTTAACGGCGTCGTGTACGCCGCTCAAAATCCGAAGCATGACAAGCGCCTCGTTTTTCAAGTCTCAGGAAAACTCTGGCAACGCAGCCTCGTGATGCGCGATCTCCAAACCGGATCACTCTGGAGCCATATCCTCGGCGAAGCGATGGACGGGCCTTTGAAAGGAACCACGCTTAAGCCAATCCCCTCCCTCATCACTTCTTGGGGAGAGTGGAAAACGAAGCACCCAGAAACGACCGTCATGAATCTCGATCTAAGTGCCAAAAAATACAATACGAAGGTCTGGCAAGACCGGAAGCGATTCGTCCTTGGTATGGAACACCACGGTAAAACGAAAGCCTGGCCATACAACTTCCTCGAAGAAAATCCGGTGCATGTCGAAACATTCGCCGGCAAAGAATTCCTCATCGTCTTCCTCAAGGAAAGCGCCACCGCCTTTGCCTACGAAACGGGAGGGAAAATCAAAAGCGGCAAACTCGACCAAGGAATGTTGGTAAGCGATGATGGCACCCACTGGAATCCTTGGACTGCCATGGCTGTTGAAGGCCCCCAGAAGGGCCAGAACCTCACCCGCGCCTACGCCCTCCCCTCCTACCGGAAGGCATGGCTCGATTTTCATCCCGACTCTCTGATCGCGAAAGAGGCGCTGAAGAATTAGCGAAGAAGGCTTTTCCAAATCAACCCAACAGGAGATTTCGAAGTTCGCTGATGTGAGAAATTTTTTGGTCTGGTTGGTGGTCACCAGGCTTTGGCTCGAAGCGTTCGTAAGGAAGGTGTTCCGTCGTGAGAATCGACTTCATCCCGATATTTTTGGAACCCTGGACATCAGCAAGCCAGTTATCGCCAACGTAAATGCACTCTGCCGGATCACGCTTCAATTGCTCCAACAACGCACGATACGGTCGTGGATCGGGCTTCACCCAGCCAACTTCACCCGAAACGACAATGGCATCAAAATGCTCCGTCATCCCCAACTTTGTGATGCCATCCCGGATGGAACGACCGCAGGGAAAATTGGACAGCAGAGCGAGGCGATAGCGTTCACTTAAGGCACCCAAAAGTGGCAAAATTTCATCTGCCAGTTCAATCATGTCCACGAAAACCCGGTAGCGTTCTTCGGCTAGTTCCTGAACCTGCTCATCGGTCGCAGTGACCGGATAAATCCCTTCGATTAATTCCCGACAGCACTCCTCCACATCATTCTCCCGATAGTGAGCGTGGTAGGGAGCCACGATCTGCTGGTCCCGAATCTCTTTCAACTTGGTCGCATCACAGCTTCCAAACATCTCGACGAGCTTTGCGGTAAGCCGCTCATACTGCATCGCAATCTGTCTCGGCCCGAATTCGATCAGGGTGTTTCCCAAGTCAAAACAGACTACTTTTGTTCCTTCAAATCCCGCGCTCATGGTGCCCCCATATTCCCTGTGTTTCTCCTTCCGGCAAGATCCGTCTGGATCAACTTCAAGCTTTAGCCGTAGCACCCCGAATTTAGGAAACCGCTACTCGGGAGTGGCCGGGTTGCCCAGAGGTTTCGATTCAGGATAAACCGGACGTTCCTTCGCCTTATTACCGCCTTTGAGCGTTGCCGGTGGCGCGGACTTTAGGACATTGGCGAGACTTGTGTGGGCAGGTTGGTTGGATTCGGTCGGGGCAAGGTTGCGCTCTTCCTTGAGATCCCCGGGGACTTTGTAAAAACGACCGTCGCGGTAGAGTTTGTGGGTTTGATTACGGGCAAATTGGGCCCCTTTAAATCTCCCCCAGTAGGGTTGGTAGTGGCAGAAAACCCAATCGCGTGGAGTTCCTCTTTTTCCCAAGAGTTGGGGGAGGAAGCTCATTCCATCGATAGGGTCTTCTTTTCCCAATTCGATGCCAGCCGCTTGCGCGAGGGTGGGATAGAAATCGGTGAAGTCGATAAGGTCATTTGAAATCCGACCCGTCGGGCTGTGGCCTTTCCAGGAAGCAATGAAAGGGACGTGGGTGCCCATGTCGGTCGTGCTCCCCTTCCCTCCTTTGATGTCCTGCCCGTTCCAACGAGAGGTGAGGGAGACATGGGTTCCGTTGTCGGCAGTGAAGAGGATGATGGTGTTCTCAAGTTGACCGAGGTCGTCGACCTGCTTGACGATCTTGCCGACAAGTTTGTCGAGGTATTGCACCATGGCGACAAAGTTGGCCTTCTTGGCGGCTTTGTCTTTGGGCTGCTTGTTGGAGTCGTGCGTGCGGGGGCGGTCGCCGATCGTATCGGGCGTGGGGACGAAAGGATCGTGGACCAGAACAGCGGGATAGTAGACGAAGTAGGGCTCGTCCTTATGGCGCTTCATAAAGTCGCAGAGGAAGTCTGACATGATGTCGGGTCCGAATTGATTGTGGGTGTCCTTTTTGGTGAGAATCTTACCGTTCTGCTCGAGAACCGGACTCCAAAATCGTTCCCCCTTGGACTTGGGCTGGGTCAGCTGCCAGAGACAATACTCGTCAAAGCCCGCCTTGAGCGGACGGGTGGCATCCTGATTGCCGGGCGCATTATGGCTCAGACCATTCAACTGCCATTTCCCCGCGATCGCAGTCTTGTATCCGGCCGACTTTAGGAGTTGGGCGAAGGTTTTTTCCTCGGGGTTGAGGTAGCCGAAGTGGGTGTAGTTTCGGAAGTTGTATTTCCCGGTCATGAGCTTGACCCGGGAAGTCGTGCAGATGGGGGTGGAATAACAGTGCTGAAAACGAATGCCATTTTTGGCGAGGGCATCGAGGTGGGGCGTTTTGTAGTCTTCAGCGCCGTAACAGGAAAAACATTCCCACGAGACATCATCGGCCATGATGAGAATGATGTTGGGTTTCTTTTCAGCAAGGAGGCAACAGGTGCTTTGAAGGATCAGGGCGAGGACTGGAAGCAGCTTCATGGCATGACCCTATCTCGAAAAAGCCCCCGGGAAACAACGAAAGCGTGATGGGTCTCGCCGCTTTTCTTCTGAAGATCTTTCTGTTGTCTTACGTAGGACAACGCTACCAATCGTCTATTTATGAAACGCCTTTCCCTCCTCCTCTTGATTTCCCTTTCCTTCCCACTGACAGCTTTGGCGGCAGGAAAGCCTAATATTCTCTGGATCTTCTGCGAGGATCTCTCTCCCTGGATGGAATCCTACGGCTTCCCGGTGAATGCCGGCAAGACCCCCACGCTCGACAAACTCAGCGCAAACGGAGTCCGGTTCTCTCGGTGCTACGTACCCGCCCCGGTGTGCTCGGCATGTCGCTCGGCGATGATCACGGGGGTCTATCAAACCACCACCGGAACCCACCAACATCGTTCTTCACGCAGCCCTGAGTCCGCCATTCATTTACCGAAAGGAATCAAGACCCTTCCTCAAATTTTCATGGAACACGGCTATGCCACCTTCAACAAAGGCAAGGACGACTACAACTTCATCTACAACCGCAACGAACACTACTCCGCCGAAAAACCAAAACCGGCGCCCGGGCAGAAAAAAGGATTCTACGGTAAAAAAGGAGCAGTGGACTGGGCTGCGGTTCCAAAAGGACAGCCATGGTTTGGCCAAATCCAACTGAAAGGCGGAAAAACCAATACCAGAAAACTGAAGGACAAGGTCGATCCAGAAACCATGAAAGTGCCTCCTTACTTTCCCAATGAGGAACTCTTCCGCAAGGAATGGGCGCACCACTATGACACCGTTCGTGTGACCGACGGGCACGTCAGAGCGATTATGGATCGGCTCAAAGCAGATGGCTTGCTTGAAAACACCATCGTCTTTTTCTTCTCCGACCACGGCAACAATCACTCCCTTCGACACAAGCAGTTTTGCTACGAAGGAGGCGTCCACGTTCCCCTCATCATCTCCGGTCCCGGCATTCCCACCAACAAAGTCCGTCGGGAATTGACCAACACTCTCGACATCTCCGCCACCACTCTCGCGCTGGCAGGGATTGAACTGCCCGGATATCTCCACGGCCAGAATCTCTTCGGAAAGAACTTTAAGAAACGCGATCACGTCATCTCGGCCCGTGACCGCTGCGACTTCACGATCGACCGCATCCGGACGGTGAGGACCGAAAAATTTCGCTACCTCCGGAACTTCCTCACCGATCGTATTCTTCTCCAAGCCCAATACCGGGATGGCCAGGCCCAGACGCAGCGCCTGCGCGAACTCCATGCAAAAGGCGAATTAGGTGCGATTCCCGAACAGGCTTTCTTTGGAAAGCGGCCCTCTGAAGAACTCTACGAGATGGAGAAAGATCCTCATCAGGTCAACAACCTCGCCGACGATCCGAAGTTCGCCGAGGAACTCAAGCGTCACCGCAATCTAGTCACAGCCTGGATCAAAGAAACCGGCGATAAGGGAGAACAACCCGAGGCAGAAAAGAACCTCCGCGCCATCTACAAGCGTTGGGGCAAGAAATGTGTGAATCCGGAATTTGATGTCTTCAAAAAAGAGGCCGCCAAAACAGAGTAGGTTTCTCATTAAATGATCAGAATCATCCAGGTAATCTTCTTGGGAGCCCTATCCTCCGCCGCCGCTCAGGGGACCCATAAGAAGGACTCCCGCCCGCCCAACGTCCTGATGATCTGCATCGACGACCTGAATGACTGGGTCGGCTTTCTCGGAGGGCATCCCGATGTCAAAACTCCGCACATGGATCGACTTGCCAAGCAGGGCCGGAATTTTGCGAACGCCCATTGCGTGGTGCCGGTGTGCTCTCCGTCACGGGTCAGCGTGATGTCAGGCCTGCACGCCACGACCCATGGGTCCTACGATTTGGGGCCTTCCTATCAGAGCATCAAACGACTTGATGACGCCCCTTGCATGCAGGCCTACTTCAAGGAGCAAGGTTACAAGACCCTATCGGGAGGGAAGATCCTCCATCACGGTTTTACCGGTTATCTCAAGGAGGCGATTGACGTGAATCTCGGTGGCCACGGTGGTCCGCGTCCCAAAAAGCAAATGAACTGGCCGGGTAAGGCCTGGGACTGGGGGGCCTTTCCTGAGTCCGATGATGAGATGAATGACTTCAAGTTAGCCAAGAATGCCGCAATGGCCTTGAAGCAAAAACACGATCAACCCTTCTTTATGTCAGTCGGGATCTTCCGTCCTCATGTTCCGATGTTTGTGCCGCAGAAGTGGTTCGACCTTTATAACCGCGAGAAGATTACGCTGCCGAAGGCTCACCTTTCGGACATGGATGATCTCCCGGAAAATTTCAAAGGGCGGCTCAATATCGAACCCACTCAGGCTGAGGTTCTGGAAAAAGGAGACTGGCGGGGAATGGTGCAGGCCTACCTGGCCTGCGTGAGCTTTGCCGACATGTGTGTGGGTACCGTACTCGATGGCTTAAACGAAGGCCCCAACGAGGAGAACACCATCATCGTTCTCTGGAGCGACCATGGGTTTCATCTCGGTGAGAAACAGCATTGGGCCAAGCGCACGCTTTGGGAGGAATCGACCCGGACGCCGTTGATCTTCGCCGGGCCCGGGATTGGAGAAGGGATTGATTGCCGTGAAGCGGTGAGCCTACTCGACATCTATCCCACTCTCATCGACCTCTGCGGATTGCCAAAGAGCAAGCGACTCGACGGACGCAGTCTGGGCCCTCAGCTGAAAGACCCACTGGCCCCCCGCAACGAGCCCGTGATTTCAACGAGCTACTACGAAAACCATGCCATCCGCAGCAAGGACTGGCGCTACATCCGCTACGCCGATGGAGCAGAGGAGCTTTACGATCATCGAAGCGATCCCCATGAATTCACCAACCTCGCGAAACACCCCGATCATCGCGAGATGAAAGAAGCGCTCGCCAAGTGGCTTCCGAAAGACGCCGCACCCGAAGTCAAAAAAGCCGGACATAAGAGGATCCAAAAGTGACAGGGCCTAGATCTGTCACCTTGTCACAGCCACCTTCAATCCATAGCCTTCCGGGTCCCGCTCTCACCGCCATGAAGATCCTTCGGTTCATCCTTCGGTTCATCCTTCCCCTCATCTCTCTCCTTCCGATATCCACCTCAGGAACGGAACATCCCAATATTATTCTCATTATGACCGACGAATTTCTTTGGCTTCTCTTAAACCGGGTCAGTGATAAACCCGAGAGCGCTCAACGGTAAGTATTTCACACCGATCGTTCCCATGATGCATTCCCTCAAACACCTCTTTTTTTGGCTCTCTGGAGCCGGAGCCGAAACCCTCGAACAATGCCCCAAATGGGAGCAGCGGAAATACGTGGCTTTCGGGGCCACCGTCCTCGTTCCCTGCGCCTTTGCTTTCATTGCTTGTGCCTATGCACTTTCGACCATCACGGACAATGCCTTAGTCATTTTCCCGGTGGCCTTGATCTGGGCCTTGATCATTCTCACCATCGACCGGGCCCTCGTGGCTGGCTATCGGGCCTTTCTCTCGTGGCCTCGCAAACTCTCCCAGTTCGCCCTGCGTCTTGTCGTGGCAATTCTAATGGGGCTCACCATCGCCCACCCGCTGGTTCTTCTTCTCTTTAGCGACACCGTCAGCTCGGTCATCGAAGAAGACCGGGGCAAGGAAATCGAAGTCGTGCGCACCGATTTCGGAAAAACAAAGACCGGGATTCGTACTGAAATATCAAAGCTTGGTCAGTCAATTGCCGGACAACGTGAAAAGTGGACCGAAAGCTTTCAGGCCCGCTTTATCATTCAGGAAAACAACTCGGTTGACGACGCCATCCCCGGCCTCACTGCGACCCAGCAAAAGGAACTCGATACCGCGATTATCGAATCCATTTCCCCCTTCACCGACCGCCTCGGGATCGTCCAGAAACAATACGATGAAATGGCACCCCAGTATGCCAAACTTCAGACCGAACTCTCGTTTTGGCAGACAGAGTATGAGCGGGAACTCAATGGGCAGCGCTCCGGACTCGTCGGAGAAGGGCCGCGCGCCAAGTCGATCAAAGCCGACCAACTGGAACCCCGCCGCGCCGATTCCCAGCGGATGTCCGGGCTGCTGGAACACCTCGGTGCCGAGAAGGCGATGCTTCAGACGCAAGTGCGAACCGCCGAGGGAAGTGCGATCGCAGCTTTTGAAAATCGTCTTGCCAACCTTGAGGCTGCCAACCAACTCGAAGAGGAACGAATCTCCGCTCTCAAGAGACAAGTCGAGGAAGACCAGGCTCAGACTTTTGTCACTCAACAGAACACCCTGCGCGACACCATCAAGCAACAGATCGATTCACTGCTCTCTGAACAAGACCTCGCTAAGCAGGAGCTGGCCTCGGTTGGCAGCGAGGAACGAGACCGCCTGCAAGCAATCAACGAAGAACCCCGTCGCGATATTCTGACCCAAACCCTGGCCCTCCACGAACTCTTTGAACAGGGTGCGGATGGGGGCGAGTTTGCTTTCTACACCTACCTCATTCTCACCTCGCTCTTCATGCTCGTCGACACCATCCCCCTCGTGATCAAATTCTTCACAAAAGCAGGTCCCTACGACTTGCTTGTCGACCGCGATGAGATCGCCTTTGATTCCGAACACCACGCCTTCAAGACAAGCAACGGACGTTATATGCAGGAACTCGTAGATGGAAATTTGACAACAGTCACCCGCAACAAAGGACTCGAACTCGCCCTGGTCGATGGCGTCGAACATTCCCGGGCCGCCCGCGAATTTCTGGCCTCGTTAATGGCAATGGAAAATTCGTTCGCCGAAGAAATGCGCTTCGAGAAGGAAGCCAGCACCAACCCGGGCCCCGAGAAACTTGCGATGCTCGAGAAGATGAAGGCCAGCTTTTACGCAGATCTCAACCACCGGATGGAAGCCTTCTTCAAGGACGGCACCACCCGTAGCTGAACCCCTCCCCCTGATACGGCCACACGCTCAATCAATTGAACGTCTTCATTCTGGAATCCACCTCTACCAAGTGCACCGGCGCGTTCCCGAAGTTACCGAGGAAGTCATCGCGTGATTGATCGTAGTCAACATCCAGTACGATCCAGAGATTGCGGAAGGAGACATCGGTGCCTTTGTGATCGTAGCATCAATAGGCGTTTGCAGGGACGTTTGCAGGGACGACCTACTTCACCAGAGACCCATACCTCATTGTGAATGACCACGCCGTTGTGGAAAATGGTGGGGCACCACACTGCACGAGGGGAAAATAAGAGTCTAACTCGCTGACAATCAGCAAAAAAAGGCGGAAAAATCACCGAAAAGTCTTGCCTTGGTCGAGGGCCCTTCAAAATCGGGGTGCTAA
>JBLHUR010000108.1:0-20042 GCA_047629805.1 Akkermansiaceae bacterium
TTTTTTGACGCTGTAGCCGGCAGAGGCGATGAGGACGAGGACGACGAGGGCCATGACGATGAGGATGAGGCAACCGGCGAAGGGTGAGCGGGGAGCGTCTTGAGGGGCGGGGGCGGGAGAAGGGTCAGGCACGGGGAGGGGTTTGGCATTTTGGGGCGGGATTTCAAATTTAGAATTTCAGATTTCAAATTTGGTTCGGTTGGGGGGCTTGATTGGGGGGATTTGGCGTTTCGAATTTGAGGTTTCAGAACTATAGTCAGGGAATGGAGAGTGGACGGGGGACGATTATTCGGCTGACGAAGTTGACGGATACCAGTCTGATTGTGCATTGGATGACGGAGGAGGCGGGGTTGATTAAGACGGTGGCAAAAGGGGCGCGGCGGGCGAAGAGTGGGTTTGCGGGGCGCTTGGATTTGTTTTTGGAGGCGGAATTTGAGTGGGGGAGAAATAAGAAGGGGGAGTTGCATTCGCTGCGTGAGGTTTCAGTGATGGACTTTAGGGAGGGGCTGCGGGGGAGTTATCGGGATACTTTGGTGGCGGGGTATTTTGGGCAGTTGTTGGAGTTGGTGTTGGAGTTGGACCATGCGGAGCCGGAGATGTGCGATTTGTTGAGGCGGGGTTTGAGGCATCTGGAGTCGGAGGGTGCGAGTCGGCGGGCCATGTTGTATTTTGAACGGGAGGTGGCGCGGATTTTGGGGCTGGGGAAGGGGGCGCATTTGGGGATTTTGCAGGTCTATGGAAAATTACCGAAGACGCGTGATCACTGTCTTGATCTTCTTCCGCAAAAGTGAGAGAACTCGCGTGTTCCCTGATTTTTACTATTTTATCATGTCTGTTTCTGATTCTGTTCTCGATAAGCTGGAAGATCTTCTTTCGGTTTTACCCATTGATTCCAAGGTTGATGAGCTCCGGAAGCTTGCTGATGAGGCTGTCGATAAGGCGCGCTCGAACGAGGATTTGCTATCGGAGCAGGACTTGATTCGAGGGCTGGAATTACGCGGTGATCTTTTTCGCCAGACGGGGGGATTTGATGATGCCAAGACCGATTATGTTGAGGCGTTGGGTTTGATGAGCAGTGCGAAGAATGCGGACGAGGGAATCGGCCGGGTGTGCACGGGGCTGGCGGTGGTCCATGATCTGAATGGTGACTCCGATTTGGCGAAGTCATTTTACCAGCGAGCGATTGCGGCTTTCGAGCGTCTGACTCCGCGACCGGTTTTGGACATTGCAGACATTAGCAATAATCTGGCCTTCATTTACGAGGCTGAGGGGGACTTTGATAAGGCTGAGACATTTTTGTTGGGGGCTTTGAAGTCGTGTCACGAAACTCTGGGGCCGGATCATGAACAGACGGCGTCACTCTATAACAATGTGGGCTCGCTTTATTTTAAGGCGGAGCACGATGAGCGTGCGAAGGAGATGCATGAGCTTGCGTTGGAAGCACGGACCAAGCTTTTTGGAAATATGCACCCGGAGACGGCGCAGTCGCACGGGAACCTCGCGCTTGTTTTAGTGCGCGCTGGAAAGGTGAATGAGGGGAAGAAGCTCTTTGACGAGGCTCTGGATGGTTTCGAAAAGGATCTGGATTCGTGTGGGGACGACTATGAGATCGTGGCCGCGAATTATCGCGATGTGCTGGCTTCGATGCAGGATGACAAAGCGGTCGCGACCTTGAATGCGCGCTTGCTGAAGAAGGGCTTTTCCTAAGGGAGGCCGTTAGAGTTTGGTGGGCCACTTTTGGCCGGTGAGCCAGCGATGGATGACTTCATCATTGCGGGTGAGGTTTCCGATGACGCGGTAATTTGAGTTCATCAGGGCGTGGGCATTTTCGCGGTCTTCATCGACGACGCATTTTGGGGCGCCGCCGGATGAGTGGATGAAGCGTGGTTCGCCGGAGGTGGGGATGACGAGGAAGGCGACGTGATTATCGAGACCGACGATGCGGAGGCCTGGGCCGCGATCGATTGATTGGTCGAGGAAGTCGGCGTAGGGCTGCCCGGCGCGGATGTGCATTTCCTCCCGGGGGAGGAAGGTGGCGATGATGTTTTGTGAAGGCTGCTGGGCGAGGCGGAAGCGTTCGACCTCAAAGCCAGCGTCGCGGAGGATGGTGGAGACGAAGTATCCGCAGGCGATTTTTCCAGAGCCGGGAGTTTGGCAGGTGCCATTGAAGTCCCAGGGGGTGCCGAGCCAGCAGCGCATCATTTCGGGAAGAGTGTCTTCCAAGGTGCGGCGGCTCTCGGAGATGACGGAGGAGAACTCTCGCGCGGTGCGTGCGCGGGTGTAGCGGGAGGAAAGGGTTTTTTGTTTCGCGGAGAGGTCGGCGAGGAGTTCCTGGTAGCGTTCAGGATTGGGGCTTTCTTTTTCCTCGGTTGATGAGGTGAAGGCAATGTGGTCCCGATAGAAGTGAAGAAGGGGGTCGCGGTATTTCCACCCTGCGTAGGCACTGCCTGCGAGGAAGAGGAGGACGAGTAGCCAGTAGAGTCGTTTCATCTGCGCTTGCAGAGTGTTAAACGACTCCGGGGTGATCACCATTCATATTTAACGGAGACGGTGGCATTTCGGCCGGATTGGTTTTGGCCTGATCCGTGAATGCGGTAGTCTTCATCGGTGAGATTTTCGAAGGCGAAGTTGAGGGCGAAGGCGTCGGAGACTTGCCAACCGGCGTAGATGGAGGCGGTGAGGTAGCTGGGGGTTCCGTTGGCGGGGATGCGCTGGCTGTCGCTGGCGGCGAGGGCTGAGAGATTGTCTTGGCGGGTGGCGGCTTGGAGGCGGCCGGAGATCCAGTAGCGTTCGGCGGGGTTGGTCCACTTGAGCGAGAGGGCACCGGAGAGGGGATTCAGGCGGCGGATGGTGTCTTCGATGCGGTTGGTGGTTTCCTTACCATCCTGCCAGGAGGCGTGGGCGGCGAGTTGCCATTGGGGGTGAAACTGCCAAGCGATTTGGGCTTCAAATCCGTAGATGTAGCCATCGCTGCCGTTGGTGGTGGTGAGTCCGCCCATGCCGTCGTCGACGCGGACGATGCTGTCATCAATCCAAGTGTAGTAGCTGGAAAGTTGGAATGAGAGCTCGCGATTGTCGAAGCGGGTTCCGAGTTCAGCGGTGAGGTAGGTTTCGGGATCGACGTTAGGGGAGCCATTTGAGTCGAGGCCGTTAAGGGCGAATTGACTTCCGGTGAGGTCATCGAGGTTGGGGGCGCGGAAGGCTTGGGAGGCTCCTCCGAAAAGGGACCATCGGTCGTCGAACTCGTATTGGCCGCGGAGGGAGAGGGAAAGGTTGTCCCAGGAGGAGCTGCCGGATTGGTCGGTGGCTGCTCCGGCGGGGCGGTAGCCGTTCCAGTCGGCTTGGGCATGGGTGAAGCGGGCTCCGGCGTCGTAGGTGAATTTTTCGCCGAGGGTGGCGGAGTAGTTGGCGAAGAGGCCGAGGGAATCGTATGAGGAGTCGTCGGCGATGGGGCGATTTGAGGCGCGGATGGCTCCGTCGCGGAAGCCTTGGGAATCGACGTCATCGTGGTAGTAGTCGGCTCCCCAGGTGATGTCTCCGGACGAGGCTTGGAAGCTGAGGCCGTAGGTGTCGACATCGAGGATTTTGAGATCGGAGCGACCGGATCCGCGAACGCGGAACTCGGAGTCTTGTGTTTTTTGGAAAGAGAGGGTGGCTTGCCAGGAGTCGATCCAGGAGATGTCGGAGGTGGTATCTTCGAGGCGGAGGTAGGTGAGCGATCGTTCTTGGTCGTAGTCGCGTTGGAGGTCGGAGCCGGCGGTGGTGAAGGAGCGGCCGTGAGTCCAGCCTTGGTTGTTAATGGTATTGTGCCAGCGGGAGATATCGTCTTGGTCGAGGTAGGTGTGGGCGAAGGTGAGGGTGCGTGATGCGGAGAAGGCGTATTCGAATTTGAGGTCGTATGATTGTTCGGAGTATCCGGTGCCGTGCATGCGGCCGAGGGCGGAGTCTTTGATATCGCCGATGTCTTTGAGGGAGGTTCCCAGCATGAGGCCCCATTGGCGGCCGACGCCGAGGCGCTGTTCGAGGCGGCTGAGGTGGGATTTGGAGTTGGTGTCGAAGCGGTAGGAGGTGGCGCCGTTGGAGAAGAAGCCGTCTTCATCGCGGAAGCCGGAGGATTTGGAGAGGATGTTGACGGTGCCGCCGATGGCGTCGGAACCAAAGAGGACGGAGCCTTGGGATTTGATCAACTCGATGGAGGAGATGGCTTGGGAATCGAGGGTGTTCCAATATTGGACAGGGCCGCTGCGCCAGGTGGAGTTGTTGAGGCGGATGCCGTCTTGGAGGAGGAGATTTTGGCGACCGGTGAAGCCGCGAATGTAGGGGGAGCCGTGGCCGGGCGTGGTTTCTTGGACGAGGACGCCGGGGGTATCGAGGAAGGCTTGGGGGAGGGTGCGGGTGGGCTTGGCGAAGAGATCGGCGGAGTGAAGAATCTCGGTGGTGTAGGGGACGTCTTTGGCTTCCTGGGTGGTGCGGTTGGCGGTGACGACGATTTCAGGAAGTATTTCCTGGGCGGCGAGAGGAAGGGGGAGAAAGAGGAGGAGTTTTTTCATTTCGGGAACTGGAAGTGGAAACGTCTGTTAGAGCGAGGTTCTTAGAATGAAAAAACCCGCGGAAGTGGAATACTTTGCGGGTTTGTGATTAAGAGGGGAGCGACGTTTACTCCATTGCCTTTGCCTCCATGGCGGCGGTGTATTGGCGCTCTTCGTCGTGAGAGTGGATGCGGAGGTTGACTTGGACACCTTCGCGCTCGGCGGCTGCTTTGACAAGGCTGCGGATGGTGGAGGCGGTGAAGCCTTGACGTCCGATGAGGGTGGCGACGTCGGGCTGGCTGAGGACGAGGCGGAAGTTGACTTTGTTTTCGCCGGAGTGACCGATGCGGAGTTCGGCGAGCTTGGGATCGCTGATGAACTGGAGGGCGATGTATTGGATGAAGTCCTTGATTTGGGCGGTGATTTTTTCCATGGCGAAAGGTTTTCTAGAGTGTGGGTTGGGGGAGGGGTCGCGTAAAGGGCTTTCGCCCCACGCGATCTGGGGGGGAGTCTGGGAATCTGGGAATCTTCAAGGAATCCCTGTCTTAATCTTCATGAATCTGCGTTAAAATCTCCTGCTTCTTGGATCTAGGAGGAAAGGGAATTGATTTCGGCTTCGATGTTTTGGCGGGCTTGGGTTTCGTAGAGGGTGCGGGAGGTTTCGAGGGAGAAGATGGTGGGGCGGGTTAGGAAGTTTTGGAGAACTTTTGTGCGGCCTTTGGTGTAGTCGGGGTTGGAGACCCAGGAGTATTCGTTTCGAATGGCGGCGGCGTATTTTTGATATGACCCGGGAGGGCTGCCGAGGATGCTGAGGTCGATGTCGCAGAGGAGTTGGGTATCCGGGGATGAGGGGGTGTCGCTGTGTTTTGTGGCGATGATGAGGTCGGAGACGGTTGTCGCTAGCTGGGAGGTTGTTAGGAAGGATGAGGCGGTTTGTGCGCTTTGTTCTTCGTTATCGGAAGCGCGCGGGTCGGAGATGATGTCGTGGAACCAGATGGCGAGTTCTACGGCGATGGGGTTGGTTGCTTCTTGCCGACGGGTGGCGAATTTAGTGAGGCAGTCGGCGATGTGGTGGAGGTTGTGGTAGGCGAGATTGGGAGTGGTGTAGGCGGATTGGATTTTTGGCCAATGGGTGGCTCCGTCGAGTTGGATTTGGGAACAGAGGGAGAGCCATTGGGATTGGAGGGGGGTAATCATGGGGTTTGTTTTTTGAGGGGAATCGGTTTTATGGGGCCTGCTGAGAGGAGTTGTTGGCTGGAGGGGGAAGTGGTGTTAGTGCCACGCCTTCTTTGATGAGTTATGAGATTGCTGATGATTTCTTCAGAGTATAATCTGGAACTTATGGGCCGAAAATTTCTTCCTCTTTTTATCTTCGGGATACTTGGGATGATTTTTGCCTTTGTGATGTTTGGGGCGGCTCCTTATTGGGGATACGGATTTTTCTCGGCGGATGAAGGCGAGGTTGTGAGTTCGGAGGGCGAGTCAGAGGGCCTTCAAGAACGGATGAGGAAAAAGTTGAACGAGATTAGGCTACCGGAGATGCACATCAACGATGGGACGGTGGAGGAGGCGATTGAGTTTCTGCGATTAAGATCGATTGAACTCTCGCCTGAAAAAGATGAAACGCAGAAAGGGTTCGGGTTTGTGGTGAGAAGTCCCAGGGTTGTTGGGCTCGAAGACGAGGGAGGGCTGGGGGGATTTGGAGATGTGAAGGAGCCGAACGCAGTGACTTTTTCTTTGTCGGCGCGGGATGTTGGGTTGGCCGAGGCTTTGGATTTAATTTGTGAAGAGGCTGGGTTGCGGTGGTGGGTGGATGAGGAGGTTTTGAAGATCGTGATCGCGCCGGTGAGGAAGGGGGGCGAGAAGGGAGGCACGGACGATGGGAACGATCCGTTTTCTTCTGAGGAGTGATGAGGTAGAAAGGGAGGGGCTGATCGGCTTAGGTTCGGCAGCGGACAAGAATGTAGTTAAGGGGCATACCATCCACACTCCATATTGGGGAGCGTAATGAGATCGCGTTTTTAGCGCTTCTTTTTGTTGCCACCTAGGAGGTCTTCGAGGCCGCCCATGTCATTCATGTCATTCATGTCGGGCATGCCGCCTTTGCCGCCGCCCATTTTTCCCATGAGGTTGCCGAGGCCTCCCATGCCGCCGCCGCCTTCTTCTCCGCCCATGCTGCCGAGTTGCTTCATCATGTCCTTCATTTTTCCTTTGGACTTCATCATCTTTTGCATTTGGCCGAACTGTTTGAGGAGTTGGTTGACTTGCAGAATGGTGGAGCCGGAGCCGCGGGCGATGCGTTTGCGGTGGGTCGCTTTGATGAGGATAGGGCGGGTGCGCTCGCGCTTGGTCATGGAGAGCACGATGGCTTCCATTTGCTTGATGCGGCCGTCGTCGAGGGCTCCGGAGGGGAGTTGTTTTTTGATCTGACGGAAGCCGGGGAGCATGCCCAGAATACCCTCAAGCGGTCCGAGGCTTTGGATCATTTTCATTTGATCAAGGAAGTCGTTGAAGTCGAACTTGCCGGACTGCATGCGCTTGGCAGCGGACATCGCTTTCTTTTCGTCGATCTTGTCGGCGACCTGCTCGACCATGGAGACGACGTCTCCCATGCCGAGGATGCGGTCGGCCATGCGGCTGGGGTGGAATTCGGCGAGGTTTTCCATTTTCTCGCCTTCACCAATATATTTGATGGGCTTGCCGGTGACGGCGCGCATGGAGAGGGCGGCACCACCGCGGGCGTCACCATCGAGCTTGGTGAGGATGAGGCCGGTGATGCCGATTTCGCGGTCGAAGGTTTGTGCGACGGAGACGGCCTGCTGGCCGGTGGCAGAGTCGGCGACGAGGAGGGTTTCGCCGGGATTGAGGAATTTGTGGAGTTTTTTGAGCTCGCCGAGGAGATTGGTGTCGAGTTCCTGGCGACCGGCGGTGTCGAAGATGACGACGGTGCCGTCTTGGTCTTTCGTCCATTTGAGGGCGCGCTTGGCGACTTTGATGAGGTCCTTTTCTCCTTCTTCGGGAAGGAAGCAGGGGACATCGACTTGCGCGGCGAGTTTCGCGAGTTGGTCGATGGCGGCGGGACGATAGAGGTCGAGCGCGACGAGGAGGGGGCGGCGGCCTTCCTTTTTGAGTCGGAGGGCTAGTTTGGCGGCGGTGGTGGTTTTACCGGCACCGTTGAGGCCGCAGAGGAGGACGTATCCGGGAGAGTTGAGGTTGATGGGGGTTTGATCGCCTCCGAGGAGGGAGGTGAGCTCGTCTTGGAAAACTTTGACGATCTGCTCGCCGGGTTTGACGGACTTTAGGACGTCGGCTCCGTTGGCCTTGTCTTTGACCCTGGCGATGAAGTCTTTGACGACGCCGAGTTCGACATCGGCTTCGAGAAGGGCAAGGCGGACGTCGCGGAGGGAATCGGCGATATTCTTTTCGGAGATTTTTCCGACACCCCGGAGGTTCCGGAAGGTTTTGTCGAGGCTGTCAGCGAGATTGGAAAACATGGGGGGACTCTAGTGAGATGGGCGGGGACTGCAAGAGCTTTGGAATGAACGAATGAACATTTGGGCTTGTGGGGGTGGTCTCACGTCGAGGCGCGGAGGCGCAGAGGTTTTTTGGGGCTTTGAGGGAGGGGGCTTGTGGTTTTTTGGGGGGAGCTTAGATTGGCGGGGTTATGAAACGACTGGCACTTTTTGCACTGATGGTCAGCCCGCTTGCGGCTGAGGTTTATGAATTGCGGACTTATACGACGAACGAGGGAAAAATGGCGGGGCTACTTGCGAGATTCCGGGATCATACGACGACGATTTTTGAGAGTCATGGGATGAAGAATGTCGGGTATTGGCTGACGGAGGGGGATGATCCGAAGTTGGTATATTTGATCACGCATAAGGACCGGGAGACGGCGAAGAAGAATTGGAAGGATTTTAGTGCTGATCCGAAGTGGAAGGCGGCGAAGGCGGAGTCGGTGAAGGATGGGAAGTTGGTTAAAAAGGTGGAGTCGCAGTTTTTGACTGCGACGGATTTTTCAAAGCTGAAATGAGAATTCATCGTTGATTTTGTAGTGGCGAAATTTTCACCCGATCTCACACTTCTCTAAGTTATGTCTGAAATTCCTTTTATTCTCGCTTCGCTGGCTGCTTGGTTGGTTCCTCTTTTGATAATTGGTGCCGTGGTTGCGCTGGTTCTCTTTTTCACGGTTGGTCAATACAATGGGCTGGTGAAGTTGCGGAACTGTTTTCGAAATGGCTTCGCGCAGATTGATGTGCAGTTGAAGAGGCGTCATGATTTGATTCCGAATTTGGTGGAAACGGCGAAGACTTACTTGGCGCATGAGAAGGATACGCTGGAAGCGGTGATCAAGGCGCGGAATGCGGCGGAATCGGCGCGGGAAGGTGTTTCTCCTCAAGACGCGGGTGGGATGGAGAAGTTGATGAAGGCAGAGGGTGGTCTAAGTTCGGTGATGGGGAGACTTTTCGCGTTGTCGGAGGCTTATCCGGATCTGCGTTCGAACGAGAATATGAAGCAGTTAAGCGAGGAGCTGACGAGCACGGAGAACAAGGTGGCGTTTGCAAGGCAGGGTTATAATGATGCGGTGATGCACTATAATAATAAGCGGGAGGTCTTTCCGAGTAATGTGATTGCGGGGATGTTTCATTTTGGGCCGGCGGTGATGTTTGAGGTTTCTGATGAGTCGGAGCGGGAAGCAGTGAAGGTGGATTTTGATTAATGCGAGTGGGCGGACAGCTGGGGTGCTGCTGCGCGGTGGGAACCGCGGGCTGCGAGGATGCTATGTTTGCGGCGGACTTGTGGGCTTGCCCCGGTTGTTCGCGGATCTTGGGAGCCCGGGCTACCTTAGAATGTCCGGTTGGGGCTGGGACTTTTGTGACGATGAACGAATAGGGGCTATGGACTTTTTTGAGGCACAGGAACAGGCGCGGAGGAAGACCAAGTGGTTGGTCCTGTGGTTTATTTTGGCTGTGATCGGGGTGGTGGTGGCGGTAAATGCTCTGATCTTTTTTGCGCTGGGTGGTGGGGAATCGGTGGGGATATTGATCCCGGTATCGGTGGCGACGGCTGCCGTGATTTTGGGGGCGAGCGGTTATAAGTCGATGCAACTGAATGGCGGTGGCGCGGTGGTGGCGAAGGATCTAGGGGGGCGGCTGGTGATGCCGGGTTCGACGGATTTTGAGGAGAAGCGGCTTTTGAATATTGTCGAGGAGATGGCGATCGCTTCGGGGATGCCGGTGCCGCAGGTTTATTTGATGGATGAGGAGGAGGGGATCAATGCCTTTGCGGCAGGGACGGAGCCCTCGAATGCGGTGATTGGGGTGACGCGGGGCTGTGTGCAGCGGCTTTCGCGGGATGAATTGGCGGGGGTGGTGGCGCATGAGTTCAGCCATATTTTGAATGGGGACATGCGGCTGAATATGCGGCTGATGGGATTAGTTTTCGGGCTGTTGGTGATTTCGATCATGGGGCGTGGGATGGTGGAGCTTTTGCGCTTTCAGAGTCTTTCCTCGCGACGGAGCAACTCCAAGGAGGGCGGGGGAATTGTCATGGCGATGTTTTTGGTGGGAATTGGTCTGATTGTGATTGGTTCGTTAGGGGTGTTTTTTGGAAGGTTGATTCAGGCGGCAGTTTCGCGGCAGCGGGAGTTTTTGGCAGATGCCTCGGCGGTGCAGTTTACGCGGAATCCGGAGGGGATTGCGGGGGCTTTGAAGAAGATCGGTGGGGCTGCGCTGGGTTCGAAGATGAAGTCGCCGAAGGCGAGTGAAGCGAGTCATATGTTTTTTTCGAGCGGTGGGCTTTTTAGTTTTGGCTTGGCGACGCATCCCCCTTTGGCGGTTCGGATTAAGACGATTGAAGAGAGCTGGGACGGGAAGTTTTCGGAGTCGCAGCTCAAGCCGCTGGCGGAAGGGCATGTAAGAAAAGAGAAGAGACAGAAGGGTGCTTTCGATGCTTTGCCCGGAGTACTGGCGATGAGTGCGGTGGAGGAAATTGGGAATGATGAACGTCGGGAGGTTTCGACGGGGGAGAAAATTCACGATGGCTTGGCGGAGCACTGGAAGGTTGCGAGCCGAGATCGGGAGGAGGCACAGGCGCTGATCTTCGGGTTGTTGCTGGCGGAGGATGATGAACTCCTGGCGGGGGAGATTTCTTTTTTGAAGAAGTCGGCGGGGGAGGAGGCGACGACTTTGGCTCTGAATTGGCAGAGCGAGGTCCGCGGCTTGCATTCGGCCCGGAAGATTGCGCTGATTGACTTGGCTTTGCCGACTTTACGCGGGTTGAGTGATTTGGAATATCGCCGCTTTGTGGAGATCACGAGGTGGTTGATTGCGAGTGACACACGGGTGGATCTTTTTGAGTTTATGATTCAGCGGGTGATCGAGCGGCACCTGGGAAGCTACTTTGAGCGGAGAGGATTTCAGAGAGTTCGCTATACGAAGTTTCGCCAGTTGATGAAGGAGGCAAATCTTTTGGTCTCGACGATTGCCGAGATTGGAGCGGGAAGTGAGGCGGAAGCGATTGCGGCTTATGCGGTGGCGACGGAAGATTGGCCGGGTGATTTGCGGAGAAAGGGAACGACTGCGCTCGGTGATCTGGACAAGGTATTGGAAAAGTTTGATCAAGCCTCGCCGCTTGTGAAAAAGGAGTTGCTGATTGCTTGTGGGAAAGCGGCTTCGAAGGATGGGGATCTTTCGAGCCGAGAGGCGGAAATGCTTCGTTCGATCGCTGATTCGATCGGGTGTCCGGTGCCGCCTTTCGTGGCGGGTCTTGAGGAAAGCGAGAATTAGGACAGAGAGGGACTTGCTTTTCGGAGGGGGTGAGGTGAATTTCAGACCTAGAAAGAATGGATAAGGAACGCGTGCCATGGTGGCTTTGGCCAAACTTGCTGAGCTTGGATGCTCCGTTGGTGGCGCTGGGGTGGGCCTGGATGTTTTCGAAGGCGTGGGGCTTGGTGAGTCTGCCTCCGCAATTATGGTTAACTTTGGGGATCTCGGTGTGGATTATTTATGCTCTCGATCGGATTTTGGATGCCCGTCGGGCAACTGATCCGCAGGAGTTGGAGAGGCGGCATCATTTTCACAAGCGATATGCGCGGATCTTCTTTGTGGGGATTTTTCTGGGGGCAGCTTGGTGTCTTTACACGGTGCTGTTTGTCTTGGCGCAGACTGTTTTGGAATACGGGGCTTTTGTGCTGCTGTGTTCGGGGATTTACTTTTTGGTGAGTCTGAATCGTCCGAAAACCGGGCATTCCGGGGTGGGGAAGAATTTTATTGCGGGTCTGACTTTCGCCTATGGAGCCTCGGCGGGAGTGCATGCTTATTCGCCGGTTTTGCCATTTGGCGATATGGTTTTTTCCTCTGAAGTTCTCCTGTTTGCGGCTCTTTGTGTGATCAATATGACGGCAATTGATTTTTGGCGATTGAAAGGGGAGGAGGATGAAGATGCCTCGGCCGTTCTCAATTTGGGGACGCTTTTGATTGGTGGGGTCGCGATGTTTATTTACATGAGTACGCTCCAGCGGGAGTCCATTTTCTTTCATGAGGCCTTTTACCATGAGCAGGTCTTTTACAAGCCGTTTGCGGTGGGACTCCTGGTAGGAGCGGCGGGCTTTTTTTTACTCAATCAAGCTCGCCGGAGAATCGAAGCGGATGCGTATCGGGTCTTGGTGGATGTTGCGATTTCGGCACCGGTTTTTGTCTTTTGGGTGATGATCGCGATTGATGGTGACCCCCGCACGTAATTAGGGTTGAAGGTCGTGATTCTGTGACTAAGACTGCGCTAAACAATATGAGCGAACGGATCGATTATGTTAAGAAACCAGCAATTCTGATTCTTGGTGCGCCAGGGGCTGGAAAAGGAACTCAAGGAGCCGTGCTGGCGCAAATCCCACGGTTTTATCACTACTCTAGCGGCGATATTTTTCGTCAGTTGGACACTCGGACCGAGTTGGGGAGAAAATTTGTAGAGTATTCCAAGCAGGGCGAATTAGTTCCTGATGAGTTGACGATTCAGCTTTGGGCGAGTCATATGAAGGATCTGGTTACAAGTCACCGCTACAAGCCGGACATCGATATTTTGGTGTTGGATGGAATTCCACGAAATCAGGATCAGGCCAAGATGTTGGAGGAGCACGTCGAGATTCATCAGGTCTTCCACCTGAGTTGTCCGAATCGTGATGAGCTGGCGCGGCGTCTCCGGAAACGTGCGCTCAAAGAGCAGCGGCTTGACGATGCTTCGGAGGTTGTGGTGCAAAACCGGATCAAGACTTACGAGGAGGAGACCAAGCCCATTCTTGATTATTATGGAGCTGACATCCGCTGTGATGTCGATGCCACGCAGTCGCCCGCCAAGGTTCTCTATGATATTCTCGCGAAGCTCCAGACGCTGGAGGCTTACCAGAAAATTGCCAATCAAACGATCTAGCGATGCGCCTTGTCTTTATGGTCACGGGGGAAATCTCCGAGCAAACTTTTGCGAATGCTTTGGCCAGTGATCACGAAATTGTGGGACTGGTGACTCAACCGGATCGCAAGGTGGGACGGAAGCAGGTCTTGACGGCTCCGCGCGTGAAGGAGCTGGCTCTGGCTGCTGGGGTGCCGGTGATTCAGCCGGAGTCGGTGAAGGTTGCGGATGCCCTTGAGCAAATTCGAGCGTGGGATCCGGAGGTCATTGTGGTGATGGCTTATGGTCAAATTCTTCCGCAATCACTGATCGAGATCCCTGCGCGTGCCATTATCAATTTGCATGCGTCATTGCTTCCTAAATACCGGGGGGCTTCCTGCATTCAGGCGGCTTTGAAAAATGGCGACGCCGAGACGGGGTGGAGTGTCATTCACGTCGTGAAGAAGCTCGATGCCGGGAATGTTATTCTACAGCAGCCCTTTCCAATTGGCGAAAGCGAGACCGGTGGGGAGTTACACGATCGTTTGGCGGAAGCGGGGCCGGCGGCTTGTCGGGCGGCGCTGGAGCTTTTGGAAAAAGGAGAAGTTGCGGGAACGGTGCAGGATGAAAGTCTCCAAACTTACGCGCCCAAGCTTGGTCGGGAAGATGGACATCTCGATTGGTCAAAGTCGGCGCTTGAATTGGAGCGGCTGATTCGGGCTCTGCATCCGTGGCCTGGGACCTCGACGGGACTTGGGAAGAAGCGCTTGAAAGTTTTCCCGCCGGTGATCTTGGCTGAAGGCTCAGGAGCGCCGGGTTCGGTTCTTAAAGTTCGTGATGATGGACTGGAGATTGCTTGTGGTTCGGGAAGTCTGATCGTCGGTGAGTTGCAACTTGAAGGAAGTCGCCGGATGTTGGGGAGCGAGCTTGCAAGGGGGCACCGGGAAGCTCTGGAAGTGGGATTGAAATAGCTGGCGTTTTTGGTCAACGAGTCCTAATGTTTAGCCCATGCGAAAGTTTTTACTGTCTTCTCTGGCTCTTATTAGCCTGGCTTCGGCGACGACTCTTGAGGTCTTACAAGTCTTCCAACCGATTTCCCTTCACGGAACCGATGTTGATTATGAATTTGAAGGAGAGCATATTCAGGCCCGCGTTTTTTCTCGACCGATGGTTTTGAGCGGCGCGATGCCGGAGAACCTTGTGGCGGCTATCGCGAGTCCGCACTGTATTCCTGCTTCCAGCAACTATGAGGTGAAGGAGAGCAATCTGCTGGCTCTCTACAAGGTGGATCTTCATGCTCTTCTGAGTGAAGAAAAAGTTTTGGTGGTGACATTTGATCTTTCCAAAATGAAGGGAGCCGCAGGGGTGGAGCTTCCGATTCGCACCGTCCTGCGACTTTCAATTGCGGCATTGAAGCAGACACTCTCCGACTATCACCATGCGCAAAATGCCCCCCTAAAAGTGCGCATTGCGATTGCGGGAACGAATGAGAAAAATGTTTCACTCAAGGATCTCTCCGGGAGCTTTATGATTAAGAACTGAGATCAGCGAGTCCCGAAGCGGGGATTTTTCAAGGGAGATCGCTTTTCCTCTTTCCGGTAATGATGAGGCCTGCCATGGTTTCGTTCAGAAGATGAGCGACCTTGTAACGATCCGAAATTTCAAAAGAGTCGTCTTGAAACTCAGCGGTGAAGCCCTTCGGGCCTCCGGGAGTCATGACAATATTTCACCCGAGATCGTGGAGCGGATTGCCCGCGAAATCCATGAAGCGAGGGCGGAGTCGAATGTTGAACTCGCCATCGTGGTTGGAGGAGGAAACTTCTGGCGCGGGGCTGCAGCGAGTGCGCGCGGGATGGACCGGGCTACGGCAGATTACGTCGGGATGCTCGCCACCGTGATGAATGCTCTCGCGCTCCAGGCCGCTTTGGAAGAGGAGGGGGAAGAGTGTATCGTCCATTCTGCGATTCACATGCAGAATGTCGCGGAGCCTTTTATTCGGAGAAAAGCATCCCGTCAGATGTCGCGTGGTGCCATTGTCATTTTCGCAGCGGGGACGGGGAGTCCCTTTTTCTCCACCGATACGACCGCGGCACTCCGGGCGAACGAGATGGGGGCTGATGTCATTTTTAAAGCCACGATGGTCGATGGCGTTTACGACTCTGACCCCAAGAAAAATCCTGAGGCAGTTCGTTATGAAACAGTGTCCTTCCGCGAGTGTATCAACAGCGAGCTTGCGGTGATGGACACCACCGCGTTCAGCTTGTGTATGGATAATGATATCCCGATTATCGTCTTTGATCTTGAGAAAGAGGGAAATATCCAGCTTGCTCTTAACCGCCACGAAATTGGCACCATCGTTCACTAAACACATTTTAACCACCTCAATCCATGGAAGCATCCGAAGCAATGAAACAGGTCACCGAGGCCATGAGCAAATCCGTCGAGCACACCCGCTCCGAGTTCACCTCAATCCGTACTGGAAAAGCCTCACCGGCCTTGGTCGAAAATCTCGATGTCGCGGTCGCGGCATACGGCACGGTGATGAAGCTCAATGGGCTCGCTGTCATCACGGCCCCCGAGCCCCGCATGCTTGTGGTGCAGCCCTTTGATCCCTCGACTTCAGGAGACATCGAAAAGGCGATCCGCGAGAGCAAGCTTGGTTTAAATCCGGTGAACGAAGGCCAGCGCATTCGTCTTCCCATTCCCGAGCTTTCCGAAGAGCGGCGTGTCGAGATGGTGAAATCGGTGAAGTCGATGGCGGAAGAAGGCCGCGTTCGTGTTCGCGGAGCTCGGAAGGATGGCATGGATCTTGGTAAGAAGATGAAGACTGACAACGACCTTACTGAAGATGGACAGCGCGATTTTGAATCGAGCATTCAAGATCTCACCAACAAGTATGTCGGCGAGATTGATTCTCTGACTGAAGCGAAGGAGAAGGAAGTGATGACTGTTTAGGTTGACTCCCAAAAAATTTCAGCCGCATCGGGTTATTTTGCCCGTTGCGGCTTTTTCTTGCGGTTGAGGTAGCGTTTGAACTCGGGGCGATTTTTCCACTGTTCGAGGTAGGGGGCGTATTCGGGGGAGGTGGGCCAGGAGCGGGCTTTGACTGGATCGGGTTTGGTTCCGGCGGGGAAGTCGCCTCCAGCGAGGCTTTTGTCGACTGATTGGTTCCATGTTTCAAGTTCGGCTGCCAAAGCTGCACCGACTTCGATGTCGGAATTAATCAAGTTGGTAGATTCGGTTGGATCCTTGGTAAGGTTGTAGAGTTGGTAATTCTCGCCACCCTTTTTGTCGTTCAAGAGTTTGAAGTCGTTATCGATGATGGCGGTGCGGCCGGTGTGGCGGAAGAAGAGTGATTTCATCCGGGGGCCAATTTCTTTTTTGAAAAGAGGGGCGAGGCTCATCCCATCGATAGGAGTGAGCATGGCGTCTTTTGGAAGTCCGACGAGCTCCGCAATGGTTGGGAAAATGTCAACGATGCCGGAGGGGAAGGAAGTACGACGAACTTCGGAGATGCCAGCGGGCCATTCGATGACGCAGGGGACACGGAGGCCGCCTTCGAAGACGCTGTTTTTGAAGCCGCGGAGGTTTCCGACGGTTCCGGGTTTGACTCCTTTTAAGCCACCGTTGTCACTGTTGAACCAGAGGATGGTGTTTTCGTGGAGATTAAGTTTACGAAGTCCGGCGCGGAGAGTGCCGATGCTGCGGTCCATGGCGACGAGTTCACCGTAGTGTTCCTGAGAAGCGGGAGAGAGGTTTTTGAAGGCCGCTTTGTCCGCCTCGCTGGCGCGGAAGGGATCGTGCGGAGAGCCATACCAAATGACGGTGAAGAAGGGCTGCTCTTCCTTCGATTTTTTTTCGATAAATTTGAGCGCTTCATCGACGATGACTTCGGAGGAGTCTCCTTTGGTTTGCTCGAACTTGCCCTGGCGACTCATGAGGGGATCGAGGTCGAAGAAGTTGGTGACAGAAAACCATTCGTCGAATCCAAAGACGCCGGGGTGGTGGGTATCGGTGGCTAGGATGGGGGCTCCGGGACCGCTGAAGCCGTTGAGGTGCCATTTCCCAAAGTGGGCGGTGGCGTAGCCGGCTTTTTGAAGGGCGGCGGGGAGTGTTTTTTCCTGAAGTCGAAGGGCGTGGCCGTGGTTTAGGACGGTGGTGCGGTCGTTGGAACGCCCGGTGAGGATGCTGGCGCGGGCGGGGGAGCAATTGGGCGCGGCGTAGAAGCGGTCGAAGCGGAGACCATTGGCGACCATGGCGTCGAGGTTGGGTGTTTTTAAAATGGGGTGACCGTTGTATCCCGTTTCGCCCCAGCCTTGGTCGTCGGTCATGACGAGGACGATGTTTGGGCGGGTCGAAGCGAGAGATGCTGAGGCACAGAGCAAGAGTAGGAGGAGAGATTTCATGGGGGAGTTATTCGAAGCGGAACCAATCGAGGTTGGCGAGATGTTGTTTGCCAGGGTTGGTGAAAGTAAGGCGGAGGTTGACGAGGCCGGTGGGAAGGTTTGCGAGAGCGATCGAGACTTCCTTCCAGGTGTTCCAATCGCCGGTTGGTTTGATAAAGCCGGAGCCAATGTTTTTGCCATTCGCGGTGATCGTTACGGTCGCTCCGGCTCCGCCGGAGGCGTAACGGAGGGTCATTTTTTGGCAGCCATCGAGACGGAAGCGGTGGTATTCGGTCCAGTGGGAATGGTTGATCGCTCCGATGAATGGTTGATCGTTTGCGTTGAGAATTTGGGTGCCGTTGTTCGTGGTATAGGACTCGGCCTGAATGGTGCGGGGGTGGAGTCGGATTGCCGCGCCTCCGGAGAGCTGGGAAGCTTTTCCATCGTGGCCACCGGCATCTGTGTAGTTGGCAGAAAGCTCAAGTGTTTGATCCGATGAGGGGAGTTTGATGGTCCCGGTGGAACCTCTACTCACTTCGGGCGCGCTCTTGGCGGAGAGGGAATAGATCCAACGAACCATGGATCCGACTTGGTCCCGGCTGAGGTTGGGATGAGGGAGCATGGGGATTTCGCCCCAGACTTTCGATGATCCGGAAATGACGCGAGTGACGGATTGGTCAAAGGCGGCATGCTCATCTTTGTAACGTTTTGCAATATCGCTGAAGGAAGGTCCGATGAGTTTTTGGGTGGCGTGATGGCAGTTGAAGCAGTCGGAGGAGCGGATGGCGGATAAGCCCGGGGCCTCTTTGGCAAGTGGGGCCAGAGTGACGACGGTGGCAGCGAAGGGAGAAGGGTCTTTTTTTGAATCGCCGTCTTCCTGGTCAAGGAGGTTGATTTGATATGCGACTGGCTTTCCCGGGGTGTAGAAGGAGCCATCGAGAGGGGTTTCGAAAGCGAGAGTGGGAGGGGTGTTTCCGGCGGTGATGGTGTGGGAGGTGGCGCTGGAGGCTCCTTTTTCGTCGGTCACGGTGAGCGTGATCAAGTGGTCTCCGGGTTTAGTGAGGATGAGTTTTGGCGCGACGGCAGTTGAGAATTCCTGATCTTGATGAGTCCACGAATAGAGGAGTTGGCCACTTTCGGGATCCTGCGAGCCTGAGCCGTCGAGGTTTACGGACAAAGGGATGGGGCCGTATGGGTGGTCGGATTTGAAGTGCGCAATGGGAGCAAGGTTTCCGTGGCGGTAGCTGATATGAACGAGGCGGGCGTCCTTGTTGTCTCCCCAGGTTGAGCCGTAGTCAATGAACCAAAGGGTGCCATCGGGAGCGAAGAGGGCGTCGGAGGGGCGTTTAATTTTGACGGGTAGTGGGAAATCTTCGATTCCAACCAAGTTCTCGTTTTCATCAAGGCGGGCCCATTTGATGAAGGTGCGATTCCAGTCCCAGAAGAGGAGACAACGATCGAATTCGGCGGGCAGGCCGCCCGTTTTTTCGAACTTGGGATCGTAATGGAAAACGGGGCCGGCACAGGCGGTGCGTCCTCCTTTTTTTAACTCCGGGAACTCAGGTGAGTCTGCATAGGGATAGTAGATGAAGGCTGGTTGGGCCGGAGGGAGATCCTGGCGCCCGGTG
The DNA here is from genome assembly GCA_047629805.1 of Akkermansiaceae bacterium. GTDB lineage: Bacteria > Verrucomicrobiota > Verrucomicrobiia > Verrucomicrobiales > Akkermansiaceae > SW10. The sequence goes on from JBLHUR010000108.1 coordinate 18,925, forward strand.
TTGAGCGGGGAGTCGTTGATCGGCTTGGCGGGGTTGAATTTTGCTCCCACTTTGCCGTTGGTGAAGTCGACTCGCGAGTAGGGTTTGTTGTCGGCGATGAAGTAAGGCCAGCCGAAGAAGCCGGGATTGCGGGCTTGATTGATTTCGTCGTGACCACGGGGGCCTCGCGGGCCGTCATTTCCGGCATCGGGCCCGACCTCACCCCAGTAGAGGTGGCCGGATTTGGAATCGATGGAGAATTTCCACGGATTACGGCAGCCCATGACATAGATTTCGGGGCGGGTGCCGGGAGTCCCGGGAGGGAAGAGATTCCCCTCGGGAATTTTGTAGGAAGCATCGGGCTGCACATCGAGGCGAATGATGCCGCCGCGAAGGTCGTTGGGGTTGGCTGCAGATTTTTCGGCGTTCCAGGGTTCGCGTCCGGGACGTCGATCAATGGGTGCGTAGGAGGCGGAGTCTCCAAAAGGGTGGGTGTTGTCTCCGGCGGAGGCATAGAGGCAGCCATCGGGTCCGAAGTTCAGCATGCCACCGTGGTGACAGCATTCGCGTCGCTGGGTGGCCCATTCGATGACTTTTTTTTCATCAGTGAGAGAGTCACCGTTAAGGGTGAAGCGGCTGATTCGCTGGCCTACAAAGTCCGCCGGTGAGTGGAGGAGAAAGAGGTGCTTGTTCTTTTCGAAATTTGGATCGAGGGCGATTCCAAGGAGTCCGTTCTCTTGTTCGCCGAAGACTTTAATTTCGGCGAGAGTGGTTCGGTCCCCGGTGACCGGGTGGATTCTGCTGACTTTTCCTTGGAGTTCGATGAGGTAAATCGAGCCATCCGGCCCGAGGTCCATGCCCATGGGGCGGGCGAAGTCTTCGGCGATGGTCTTGACTTCGAATCGGAAGGATTCAACGGCGCATGCGAAGTTGGTGAGGAGAAAAAAGAGAAGTGATTTAAGGAGAGAAGACATCTTGGATATGAGCGATGATCGCTATCCGCCATTTCTGAAGAAATGACCTGTCCATGGCAAGGGGCGTTTTACGGCGAAGTGTTTGGCAAGGTGGGAGGTGGCACAATCATGATGAAATCAATGAGGCATGGAAAAGGAAGGCTTGGATTCAATTTTGCCAGGAAT
>JBLHUR010000109.1:0-19370 GCA_047629805.1 Akkermansiaceae bacterium
CAAGAATTTCCGGGTTGATTTCGTCACGGAGTTGTTGGGCAATATCGAGCCTGTTTCCTTCGCAAACAGCGTGGTGTTTCTCAGCGAGAAGGTCTTGATTTTTACGGGCGGCACGGCCACAGAGATCCGTGGAAAACCCGATGATAAAGGGCGTGTTTTGTTTCACACCAAAGACTCCCTGATGGCCGGGTTTTCCACACTACCTATCAAGAAAGCCTAACCAATTTCCGGGGTCTGAAATCGACGACAACCCCGCTTAAACGAGTGCCATTCGGTCTAGAAAGCAACGGAATGCTGTGTTAAGAGAAAGCCGTAGGACTCGAGCACTCGCGATAACTTCGCATAATGAAAAGAAGGCGGAGTGAGAACTCTGCTATTCCACAAGTTACTGGACCTAAGGTTAAGAAGATCATGGGCTCGAAGGAGGACATCAATCGTAATGGTCAACATTGGCACTTGCCGTATCTCGTTTCGCGATGACACAGATTTCGTTTTTTCTCCCGTTCCCCCCTCCCACCTTGTAAAAACCCCCCGTGCTCTTCGACAACCGCATCGCCGATCTTCGCGAACAACTCACTCGCCATAACCTGCTCTATTATCAGGACGCGAAACCTGAAATCACGGACGCGGAATACGACCGCCTCTTCCGCGAACTCGAGGACCTCGAAAAAGCCCACCCCGATCTCCACGATCCCAATTCCCCCACCCTCCGCGTCGGCGGCGCTCCGCTCGACTCCTTCGAGCAGCGCCCCCACCTCCTCCCCATGCTTTCCATCGACGATGTCTTCGCCGAAGGAGAAGTCGCCGAGTTTTTTAAACGCCTCCAAAAAGGCCTCGACCTCGAAACGATCCCCCTCACCGTCGAACCAAAAATCGATGGCGTCGCCTGCTCCCTCGTCTACCGAAACGGAGCCCTCGACTACGCTCTCACCCGCGGCGACGGCACCAGGGGCGATGACATTTCCCAAAACGTCCGAACCATTCGCAGCATCCCCCTCACCCTCGAAAACGCCCCACCACTCCTCGAAGTCCGGGGCGAAGTTTTCATGCCCTCCGAGGGCTTTGCAAAGCTCAACGAACAGCGCGAAGAAGCCGGCCTAGACACCTTTGCAAACCCCCGCAACGCCACTGCCGGAACCTTAAAATCGCTCGACCCCAAAGCCGTCGCGGCCCGCCCCCTTGCCTTCCTCGCACACGGACTCGGCGCGCACGAAGGAACGGACATGGAAACCGAAGACGACTTCCGCGCTCTCCTCGCCCAATTTCAAATTCCCCGCAACGCTCCCCTCTGGCACGTCTCAACTCTCGACGAAGTTCTCGACGCGATTCGCGAACTCGACGTCCAACGCCACGATATCGGCCACGGAACCGATGGAGCAGTCATCAAGGTCCTCGACTTCGAGCAACGCGAAACTCTCGGCTTCACCGCCCGCGCCCCCCGCTGGGCCGCCGCTTTCAAATACCCGGCCGAGCAAAAGGAAACCCTCCTCAAAGCGATCACCATTCAAGTCGGCCGCACCGGCGTCCTCACCCCCGTCGCCGAACTCGAACCCGTCTTCGTTTCAGGCAGCACCGTGGCCCGCGCCACCCTTCACAACCAAGAAGAGATCGAACGTAAAGACGTCCGCATCGGCGACACCGTCGTCGTCGAGAAAGCCGGTGAAATCATTCCCTCGGTCGTTCAAGTGGTCCTCGCCAAACGCCCCGTCGAGGCCCAGCCCTACCACCTTCCCACCGTCCTCAATCACCAATGCCCGTCCTGCCACGGCCCCATTGAAAAAGCCGATGGTTTCGTCGCTTGGCGTTGCGTGAACTTCGAATGCCCCGCCCAAGCCGTCAACGCCATCACCCACTTCGCCGGACGCAAGGCCCTCGATCTCGATGGCCTCGGCGAGTCCGTCGCCATCAAACTTGTCGAATCAAAACTAGCCTCCTCCCCCCTCGACCTCTTCACCCTCACCGTCGAAGACCTCGCCAATCTCCTCCTCGATCCCGCTAAATCAGCCGACGGTCTCACCACCTCCAAAGAACGCCGCTTCGGCGAAAAACGCGCTACCACTCTCATCACCTCGCTCGAAAAAGCCCGCAAAGAAAGCCCCCTCAGTCGCTGGCTCTACGCCATGGGCATTTCCCAAATCGGTGAATCCTCCTCGCGCGAACTCGCCCGCCTCCACGAAAAACTCACCGACCTCCCCGGCTCCCCAATCGTCTCCGATCTCGCCGACCTCCTCGACTTTAAGGCGCTTCTGAAATCAAAGCGCAAAAAAGAAAACCACCCGCGCCTCAAGCACTACAAGATCGACGACAACCTCGGCCCCGTTGCGGCGCAAAACCTCCGGGCATTCTTCCAATCCGAAGCCGGCCAAACCGTCCTCTCCAAACTTGCCGCACTCGGCATCGATCCCAAATCCGACAACTTTGCCCCCGATCCCGACGCCGCCTCCGCAGGCCTCCCCCTCGTTGGCAAAACCTTCGTCATCACCGGCACCCTTTCCCAACCACGCCCCGAGTTCAAAAAAACCATCGAAGCGAACGGCGGAAAAGTCAGTGGCTCCGTCTCTGCCAAAACCGATTTCCTCCTCTCCGGCGAAGGCGGCGGATCCAAACAAACGAAAGCTGTATCCCTCGGCGTCCCTGTGATCGGTGAAGAAGAGCTCCAAGCCTTGCTGAAATCCTGACCTCTGATCACCTTTTGGATAGTCATCCCAAAAAACAGAATTCTGATGTTTCGTGACAGTATGATCGAGGTTAGCCTCATAAATGCACATTCGCTTCTTCATCGGAGTCCTTTCAATCCTGACTCCATTGCAGGCCGCCCCGGTCATCAATGAAATTCACTACAACAACGACGACAACACGATCTCAAATGAGTTTGTTGAGATCTATAACCCAGATCCCATCACCGTCGATCTGAGCGGATGGGAACTCGGAGGTGCCGTTAGCTTCACCATTCCAGCCGGCACCACCATTGCTTCCGGTGAGTTTCTCGTCGTTGCCGAAGACCCCACTACCATCACCCGCGAATTTGGTATTTCCGCAATCGGCCCCTACGAGGGCGGACTCAACAGCCGGGGGGAACTTCTACAACTTCTCAACGCAGCCGGAGCAGAAATCGATCACGTCGATTACGGGATCGGCTTTCCATGGCCCTCTCGTGCCAGAGGTGAAGGCAGCTCGATGGAACTGATCAATCCCAGTCTCGATAACGACCTCGGCAGCTCATGGCGTAGTTCCGGAATTGGTTTCAATGGAAATCAGGAATCCTTCATCCCGCAAGGTTCCGTCTGGAATTATCGCAAAGGCAGCAGCGAGGCCTCAACTCCTATTCATGCTTGGACTGCTCCCAACTTTATCGAAGACGGCACCTGGACTCCCGGCACCGCACCCATCGGACGCGGAGAACCCGACTTCGTTGTGACCAATCTACAGGACGCTCAAGGCAACTACGCCAGCGTCTTTCTCCGTAAAACCTTTAATGTCACAGCCGCGGCTCCAGAATCAGTCCTTCTGAAATTACTCTACGATGACGGGGCCATCGTCTGGATCAATGGCGTGGAAATATTCCGCAGCGACTCCGTAGACCCCGGAGTCATCGACTATGAAGGGAATGACAGCGCAAACGCCGGCGGAAATGCCCTCTCCGTGGGCTCCCATGAGAAAGACGGCTACGAAGAATTTTCCATTGGCGGCACGGCCGGAATTCTACAAACCGGAGAAAATATCATCGCGGTCCAACTCTTTAACGCAACCCTCGGCAGCAGTGACATTCTCTTTGATGCCTCGCTTGTCACCCCGGAACCCTTTAGTGAACCCGCGCCTCCCAGCCCCGGAAAAACCAACAACTCTTCAAGCAACACCCCTCCTCCCAATATTCGCCAAGTCAGTCACACTCCGAACGAGCCAAGTTCAACTTCTCCGGTCACCATCTCTGCGAAAGTCACCGATCCAGAAGGCGTCGAGAATGTCACTCTCAGCTACCAGGTCGTCGCTCCAGGCAGCTACATCCGTAAATCTGATGCCGCCTACGAAGAAGGCTGGTTCGATCTCGAAATGACCGACACTGATGGTGACTTCACCTACTCCGTCGAAATCCCCTCTCAAGAACACCGCCATCTCGTCCGCTATCGTATTAACACCAGCGATTCTGGAGGTGCTACCGTCACCGCCCCTTTCGATGATGACGAGCAGCCCAACTTCGCCTACTTCGTCTATGATGGCCTCCCCGCCTGGAGCGGAGCAAACCGCCCCGGTGTTGATGCTCCCCAGACCTTTGAGACGACCCTCCTCGATGACCTGCCCGCTTACCATCTCATCGCCAATGCCAGCAACGTCACTTCCAGCCAATATAGCAATTCCGCTAAAAACTCGCGCTTCTTCGGCACCCTCGTTTACGATGGCGTCGTTTACGATCACATCGAATTCAAAGTCCGCGGAGAATTCTCCACCTATCAAAGCGGTAAGAATAAGTGGCGCATTTTCTTCAATCCAGCCCGCGCGTTCGAGGCTCGCGACAACTTCGGCAAAAAGTATCTGAGACCATGGGATGAGCTCACGATGAACGCCAATGCCAGCCCATGGGCCGCCGTGAATCGTGGCATGTCAGGCCTTGACGAAGCCCTCTCCTACCGCGCCTTCCAAATCGCGGGCATGGCTAGCCCGAACACGAACTACCTCCACTTCCGCGTCATCGATGAAGCTGACGAAGTCTCCGCCACCGACCAATATCGAGGCGATCTCTGGGGCCTCTACCTCGCCGTAGAGCAACCCGACGGTTCCTTCCTCGACGAACGAGGCCTGCCCGACGGTAATATGTATAAAATTGAAGGTGGCGGTGGCGGCAACGGTGACAAAAAGCACCAAGGCAAAAACCAACCAACCAACTCCACAGATTGGACAACCTTCAGCGGCCAATCAGGTAGCACGAACACCGAAGCCTGGTGGCGGGAAAATCTTGATCTCGAGAACTACTACACTTTCCGCACCCTCAATCGCGCCCTTGGTAATGTCGATATCCGTGACGGCTGGAACCACTACTTCTATCATAGTAGTAATCCCGATGGCACCCCCGGAAAATGGGTCCCCGTCCCATGGGATCTCGACATGATGTATATCTCCAAGAGCCACCAAGGCAACCCACCGGGAACGATCCGTCAACGCAACGCGCTCAATCACAGCGCCCTCTCAATTGAATTCAAAAACCGCAGTCGTGAAATCCTCGACCTCATGCTTTCTGATGCCTCTCCGGAAGGTGGGCAGATTGGCCAACTCGCTGACGAATACGCTCAAATCGTGAATCCCATCGGTGAAACTCGCACTTGGGCAGACCTCGACAGACACATGTGGAACTATCATCCCCGAACTCGTGCCAGTGGGAGCGCTCAGACAAACCACAAAGGGAACTTCCATGCAGCAGTGATCAATGACACCCGCTTCGGTGGCGGTTGGCGTCGCACCCTCGACACCCCGGACTTCGAAGGCTCGCAAAAATATCTCATCGACTACATGACCGACACCCATCCCACCGGTGCATGGACTGTTAACAATGGCGACCAGCGCGGCTACGGATATAACTACGTGACCTCTGAATCTGCCGATAATGCGATCCCTGACACACCCACCATTACCTACACCGGTGAGGCAGGCTTCCCAACTTCCGGCCTGACCTTTGAAAGCTCGGCTTTCTCAGATCCCCAGGGCTCTGCCAGCTTCAGTGCCATGGAATGGCGTATCGCCGAAATCGCAGCCCCCGCAGGCGAACCTCGAACTTACGAAATTGAGGAAGCATGGGAGAGTGGCATTTTGACCACCTTCGCTGCCGTCATCGCACCACCCGCTCTCGCCTCCAAGCCGGATCGCACCTTCCGCGCACGCGTGAGACATCAGGACAGCACCGGACGCTGGAGTCATTGGTCCGCGCCCATTCAGTTCCAAAGCTCAGCACCAGACATCGATCTCCTCCAACAAAATCTCGTCATCAGCGAGATCATGTATAACCCCGATGGCGATGACGCCGTCGAGTTTATCGAACTCTTCAACACCGGTTCCGTGCCTCTCGATCTCACCAATCTGCGCTTCACCAAAGGCATCGATTTTGACTTTGCGGCAGGAAGCACCATCGCACCGGGTGCCTACCTTCTGGTCGTCAAAAATACCGCTGCATTCGAAGCCAAGTATGGCGCGGCCCTCCCCCTCGCGACTGGCCAGTATGATCCCGCCAGTCTCAAAAACAGCGGAGAACTCCTGAAGCTCGCCCTCGGAACCCTCGCCATTCACGAATTTGAATATGATGACGATCTCCCTTGGAGCACGCAAGCTGATGGCGAAGGATTCTCACTCGTCCTCGCACACACCAACGATAACAGCATCGCCAATCCTCTCGATCCCCTCGGCCACGGCATCGCCGATCACTGGCGCGCCAGCAACACAGCCGGAGGTTCACCCGGAGCTGCCGATCCCACCGCCACTCTCATCGGTTCACCAAATACCGACGCGGACTCCGATGGGCTTGATGCTCTTCTCGAACATGCTCTGGGAACTTCAGACATCACCGCAAATCAAAGCCCGCTCGTCGTCACTGTCTTCGGAGGCCAAGCCAGCCTCACCTTCCCGGTCAACCCGCTCGCAGACGATGTTCGTTACCTCGTCGAAACCAGCTCAGATCTGACAACGTGGACCTTGCTCGAAAACCTCACTGCGGAGACCGCGACCACTCGCACCTTCACCACCGAACTTGCGAGTCCCGAGCAGAAATACTTCTTCCGACTCCGCGTCCAGCAAGTCGCTGCGATCCCACGCTAGATGACGGAGAAGCGGAAGTTTGGGTTTAGCCTTGGGGTGCGGGCGGCTTGCCCCCGCTTTTCCTGATGGCCTCTTCTCGGGAATAGCGGAACCGTGTAATTTGGGCCCTGCGGTGGGATAAGGTCGGCGGCGAGACGCACCCCACGAGCTCGAGCTCGCCCCTGCCCAGGTTGTTTTTCGGAGATGCCGAAACGGGCCATGATTACCGCGATTCCCCTCACCTCAAACCTATTCCAAAAGATCGGGCCGGTTCTCATGAGTGCGCTTGATCGCCTGCTCTTTTTTCCATTCTTCAATCTTGGCATGATGCCCGGAAAGAAAAACATCAGGAACCTTCAGGCCACGAAACTCGATGGGCTTGGTGTAAGCTGGGGCTTCCAAAAGATTGGGATCGGAAAACGATTCATCCACCGCCGACCGCGCATCCCCAAGTGCTCCAGGTAAAAGACGGACGATGGCATCAGTCACCACGGCCGCCGCAATGGCCCCATTAGTCAGGACATAGTCGCCAATCGAAAGTTCCAAATCGACCAATTGGTCGATGATCCGATGATCCACCCCTTCATAGTGACCACAAAGAAAAATAAGATGGCTCTCTCCCGAAAGCTTCCGAGCGATTTTCTGTTTAAAAACGACCCCCTGCGGAGTGAGTAAAATGACCTTGCTCTCGGGAGTTCGTAATTCCTCAATGGCCGCAAAAACAGGCTCCGGTTTTAGGAGCATTCCCTGCCCCCCTCCGCAGAGGTAGTCGTCAGTCTTACGATGTTTCCCGGTGGCCCAATCACGAAGATCGTGAGCTCTGATCTCCACCAGCCCAGCATTTTGAGCCCGCTTCATCATGCTTTCGCCAAGAGGCGCGAGCGCGATCTCAGGGAAAAGAGTGAGGATGTCGATGCGCACGATTACTGAACATCCACGGTGAGGTCCGAGCCGAGTTTTTCCAGCTCCTCGATCAACTCTGCTGAACCTAGCTTGACCGGCAGACAGACCTTACCCCGAGTGCAAAAGAGCAAATGACCGGCCATCGGCGCGGATTCCAGAGAAGTATGAAGCTCCTCCACATTCACTCCGAGTCCTGCCAGAGTTGAGGCAATTCGTTTCATAATCCCCGGCTCATCGTGTCCGGTGATATCGATCGCCAGAGTTTCTCCATTCGCCTCGGACTGCGAAACATCATGGGCAATCATGACGGTCAGCCCCCGCTCACCCAGAGTGGCCAAGTCCTTCTCCAATGCCTCCTGGCGATCCGACGGACATTCGACACGCAGGATTCCTGCAAACTGACCCGCCATCCGGGACATCCGGCTTTCCTGCCAGCTTCCACCGTGATCAGCTACGGCATCAGCGACGGCTCTGACCAAACCTGTCCGGTCCGGTCCCAAAATGGTAAGAACAAGTGAGGTTTTCATTCGACGATCACGGGAGTCCCGACCTCTACATTTTCAAAATACTTCACCGCCATTTCCTGCGGCATGCGCACGCATCCGTGAGATGCGGCATATCCGGGCAAATGGCCCACGTGCATTCCAATCCCACCATTAAAGCGCATAAAGTAGGGCATGGGGGCATTTTCAAAAACCTCACCAGGACCGGCACGATGCTTCCGGGTGTCAGCATCGTCATTCACGATCTGGCCGGTCGTAGTGTCCCGGATGACACCGTAGAGCGAGGATTTGTGATCTTTGTTTTTCTGCGTGATTTTAAAAGATCCCGCTGGGGTCGTATGAGTGCTCTTCCCTGTCGCAATTGGCGACATTCCCACTACTTGATTTCCTTTGTAAAAGTAGGCTTTTTGTTCGTCGCGAACAATTCGAATAGAAGATGGTCCGGCCTCCGCGTCGCCATCCCAATAACCTTTTTCGTGGGCCATGGGCCGGCGTTCACCGGTGGGAGGTGCAGAACGAAAGGCGGTGAGATAACCGTCACTCCCGCCCCCTCCGCCGGAATCGGTGGGAGTGCAGGACGGCAAAAGAAAACCGAGAGGAAGAATAAGAAAAAGTGCCTTCATGAATTAATTTAGTTGCGTAAAGTGTCGCTGATTCCGGTCGTGGGTCAAGAGGCGGAATGGCAATGCAAGACCGCCGCAAAAGCCCCATCAGTCCCGTCATTGAAAGGAAGGACCTGACGCGTCTCGCCGAGAGTGAATTCGGGATTTTTTTCAACGAAGCGTGTCACCAGCTCGAGGTTTTCCTCCGGGTCGATAGAGCAGGTCGAATAAACGATGCGACCACCAGGCTTCACGCAGAGCGCGGCTTCGCGGAGGATGTCGTTTTGAATCACCAAGAGCTGCTCAATATCGACTTTTTGAAGACGCCAGCGTGCATCAACCCGGCGACGTAGCACTCCGGTATTGGAACACGGCACGTCCAGCAGGATTGCGTCGAAAGAATCATACCACTCCTCTGGAGCGGGCTTCATCCAATCGTGTTGGGAAACCTCGGCAATCGCGACACCACAGCGTTCGAGGTTTTCGCGAAGGCGAGGGAGGCGTTTTTCGTTGGAATCCGTGCAGACCAGCCGTCCTTCATTTTTCATGAGGCCGGCGAGATGAATGGCCTTTCCACCCGGAGCCGCGCAGGCATCGAGTACCGTTTCACCTGGCTTGGGAGCCAAGAGTTCAGGCGCATGAGAGGTGGACGGGTCGGTAATGTAGTAGTGTCCCGTTGCCATCGCTTCGCGGACATTTTCCGGCTCGGGAGCACCCTCGGGGGGAGGATTGAGCAGGTTAGGACGGAAGAAAGTCTCCGCAGGGAGATTGTTCCAGTCCATCAGCTTCACGGTATTGTCCTGCCCATAGAGCTTCTTCCAACGCTTCCACAACCAGTGAGGATGCGAAAACTGGATGGGCAACTCGATATCTGGCATTTCGCGAAGAAGCCTCATCCGGCAATGCGCGGCCTTACGTAGAACAGCATTGATGAGCCCTTGCACCGGCTTACGAGCACACTCCACTGTTTCATAAATCGCGGCATGATCCGGGATCCGAAGGATCAGGAGTTGGAAGAAGCCTACCCGCAAGACGTCGCGCGTTTCAGCGTCAATCTTCCCCCTCCGGAACAAGCCGATCCAGTGATCGAGGAGGCTACGATTACGAAGAACCCCGTTGAGGATCGCCTTGAAGAGCGCACGATCCTGTGAAGAAAGGTGATTGCGCTCGGCGTGGCGTTCGATGAGCGAATCGGCATAGACGTGCCCTTTGGCCCAAGCCCGGAGGGCAGAGACGGCGGCGCGACGGACGTTTTTTCCAGCTTTTGCCATAAAATGAGTAGTTAGGAGAGAGCGGTTGCGATTTGACCCCACTCTTCGTCGAGCGTGACGCTGGTAGCGGGCATCTCCTTGCCGGCCCGATGATACCAATAGGAGGCATTCCCCAAGTCGCCCTCTTCACGATGAAGATAGGCGTGAATCCAGGCACCCGCAGGCTCAGGAACATCTCCGCAAAGATCATGCGAAGCATCCCAACGATCCGCCTTGGCTAGCCAAAGGGCGTGCTGCGCAGGAGTGAGACCATCGGGTGGTTTCGTATCCGTTTGTGCAGATTGGGCGAGTTCAGCAGCATTCATGTCGAAGTTGTCTTGCCCGAAAAACCGGAGAAAGAAAGCCGGAACTCTATTGGTTGAGCGAGAAGGTCAGGCGGAAGAAGTTTTGCCCCGTCGGAGGATCGATGAGCACCCCTTCCGCGGTGAACTCTAAAGTCCCCGGAAGCCAATCGCGAAGGTTACCCGAAAACTCCACCGCGAGAGTGGCATCGCCGCGATCGGGGAGACTTCCGACGGGCACCAGAAAGGAATCATCAAGCGTCCGAAGAGTGATCATTTTACGCGAGAGTCTGGACGTCGGATCAGTTCCCAAAAGATACTCCGCCAACTCGCTCAGCCCGTCACCATCCGAATCGCCCGTATAATCGACCTCCCCCGAGAAGAAACCCGCAGCCCAGTCGAAAATTGTTTGGAGATCCGCGATCGTCAGAGTTGCACTTCCATCGGCTCCCATCGCAAAATCTAAAGCATCGTCAGGAACCGTGATCGTCAAAGTCTCATCCCCTTCAGCCAAATCATCGCTCAAAACCGAAAGTGGAATCGCAACCCGCTGCTGCCCCGCCGGAAGGGTCACCTCCAAGATCCCCGCAAAATCTCCAGCCGATGCAGAACCATCAGCCACCAACATCACCGTCAGAGATTCCGCAAGCGGGAGTTCGCTGGAAAGTTCCAAGATGGCATTCTGAGCGGGAAAATTCTCATCCAGCCCACCGCCCACCAGCTCCAAGCTCAAAGCCGGTCGATGCCCCTCACAGTCTTCTAATAACATCTCCATCCTCACATTATCAACCCACCACCCTTCACTGGCTGTCGAGCGATCACTCACAAAACGCCAACGAAAGCGCAGCGAGTCACCCGCCCACCCCAACGGTAATTCAACCGTCGTGGTGATGAAGGCATTTAAACGTCCCGACCATGCTTGCTCACCTTGAATCACAGAATCAAAGCCCGTCCGAATACTCCGATTATATCCGCCCGTCACCGTCGCCAAGGGCTCTCCAATAAGATCAGACCAAGCCCCACCATTCCGGGATACCTCCAACACAGCTCCATCAAAACCAATCTCCGTCCGGTAAAGATGCTCAAAGCTCAATGTTCCTCCCCCCGAGGCCAAGACGAACGCGGGCGAGACCAGAGACGACTCAGCGACATTCCCCACACCTTTCGTAAATGCCGACCGAAGTGCCGAAACAAAACGTGCCGAAACCGCATCCCAAGCAATCCCCCCTCCCATCTCCTCCGACGTCCACGCCACCGGCAAGTCACTGGAACTGTCAAAATCCTCCTCAATCGACACCGGCGTCAACACATCCCCCATCCGAAAATTTCTTGTAACTTCAATGAGTAATCCCGATTCATCCGAGATTTCAAAATCCAGCATCGCAAGATCACCACACCCCCCGATGGCCCCGAAGACGACTTCTAACGACCCACTTTCAGAAGCCGCAATCGACGGGGCAACCTCAGTCGAAAAGAGCGAGACATTGTCAGAACCAATGACCGAAACCATGAGCAAGCCGGTCGAGGCGGTTCCTTCATTCTCAACCGGGATCGAAACCCGCACGGTCTCATTCGGATCAAGTCGCCCGTTTTTGACCGAGCCTGACTCTGCAATCACAAGAGCCTCCCCGACCCGTAACCTTGGCCCCGGCTCCCGATCTCCCAAGCGAAGGTCCAGACGATAAAGCTGGGCCGCATTTGAGAAATCACCGTCGATTCTCACAAAATACTCGCCATCGTTTTGGAGCTCCAACTGATTGATCACCTCCAACTCACCTTCTTCACCATCGTCCGAGAGCGCCAAAACCGTCGAGCCATCGGGACCCAGAATCTCCAGCGTGAGATCATGGACCGTGTTGGAATTAAAATCCACTCCCGCCGAACAACCGGAAAAGGTCTCAGCCCCTTCAAGGTAGGTCCCCTCGCCCGGCTTCACCGTCGCCGTTATTTTTTGTCCCGCGAGAGCTTCAAAGCGCACGTAGTCGGTGTCCGAATTATCATCGATACTCAGTCTTAAAAAACTACGGTTATCATCCTCGGTGAGCAAAACGAGGGTCGCACTCGCCGCCGAGTTATTGTCATCCTCATCGCCATGAGACTCCAAATGATCTCCGTAAAGCCGCTGAAGCGATTGGTGTTCATCGAACCTCGGCCCCCGAAAACGAGTCGTCAGGATGGGCTCCATAAGCTTGGTTTCGTTGAGCGGGCAAACATGGGCCAATCCCAATCCGTGCCCCAGCTCGTGGGCCACGATGTTAAAAAGTCGAAGAGAAGATGAGGAGGTATTTTCAAAAGTCCCGTCCGTGGAATCAAAAACCATGTCCCCATGATCGGGAGCAAAGGCAAAAGCCAAAGTCCCACTGTTCCCATCCAGCGCTCGCGCCGCAATCCGAATATCCCCACGAGTCCCCAGAGATCCCAAATTGAAGGAACTCACCGTAACACCATCGTCATTAGCTTCATATCGAAGGGTGATCCCGCAGGTATCCGCCATCGCCTCAAAGGCCGATTCAAAGATCTCAAACCATGGCTGCACCTCTGCCGGCCCACCAGCCGAGCCGCCGTAAATTGAAGCCATCCATGACCGAAAATCCGAGGAAGCATTCGACTGGCCATCGGTCCCCGGAGTTGAAGCCCCATCAGGAACAATACTCCACGTCACCACCGCCGGGAGGCCCTGCGCCCCACCTGAGAAACCATCCGTCGCCGTCCGACCCCATCGTCCGGAACTCAGAAACTGATTCGCAAAAAGAGCGTATCCCGATCCCGCTAGTCCTGTCAGTTTCTCTGCCTCGTGAAAGGCCGCGACCTTCTCCCTTGAAACTTCAGGCCCCCAACAAAGCCAAGGTTGATCACGAGCCGCCGGCGAAGTCAGTCGAGAAACATACGCGCGTAAAGCCTGCCGATCAGAGCGAGACAATTGAGTCAAGAGCTGCGGATCAATCTCCGCCAATATTCGCTCCACCCACTCAGTCGATTCACTAATCCCAACTGCAGCCCCCCCTTTCACGCGTTTCACGAGCGCCAACTTCTCCAGTCTCTGCTGAAAAATCACGCCACCTTGAGCTCCTTTCCGCCCTGCGAAAGTGCCAGGCTCATCAAGGTCGTAAACTTGCACAACTTCCTCAGTCGCCATCACAGAACTGACTCCTTGCGATTCCTCCCGGGCGCTCTCTTGAAACGCGAACCAAAGGACCAGTAATGGGAGAATAAGAATGAATAATCGAGGCATGGAAATCCGGCATTTCACCGACACCCCAGAACTATCACCACCCGCACCAATCGTCAGTCAGGAAATCAAGAGGTTGTCAGATCCCTTTCATCGTGTTCATTGTCGATCAGACAATGACCGAAGATCCCATCGAGCCCATCGGCCAACCCCGAGAAATAAAACACCCGCACGTTCGAAAGGCCATCAAGCCCTTCCTCGCGGGCATGGCAACCGTCATCCCAGTCCTCGCCACCGGCTGGATCGTCGTCCTCGTCTTCCGCCTCCTTCACAAGATCGGCCTCGCCATCATCAATGGCTTTCTAACGACCCTCAATACCCTCCGCGGGACCAAGCAAGGGTCCCAAGAGACTTGGACGCTCGATGGCTTCCCTGGCGATGACTTCCTCTGGCTCCTCATCCCCCTCGCCCTCCTCTTCCTCGTCGGCATCGCCGTCACCAACCGACCGGGCAAAAAAATCACGGCTTGGATCGATGACACCATGATCCGGATTCCCCTCTTCGGAGTCGTCTACGCCACCATCAAACAATTCGTCGATGCCGCCCGCAACCTCGGCGGCCCCCAAAAGTTCAAAGGCGTGGCCTACGTCGAATACCCCAGCCCCGGCTGCCGCCTCATCGGCTTCATCACCGGTAATTTCACCGATCCCCAAACCAAAAAAGCCACCACCTCCATCTTCATCCCCACCTCGCCAAACCCCATGACCGGCTTCGTCGTCCTCATGGATGATGACAAAGTCTTCAAAAGCAACATGACCCTCGAAGAAGCTGGAAAAATGATCCTCTCCGCCGGCCTCGTCGAACCCACCTCCTACAGCGAAAGCGGAGATGAACGAGAGACCCTCCCAAAAGCACCAAAGGCGCGACCGTAGGAAAGACTCTTAGTCCCTCGTCCCGCCCTCTCCGCACAACTTAATCCAAGCAAGTCTCAAGGAAAAGCCTACCAGGATCCATTCCCCCGCAGATTCCACAATCAAGGCTTCAGAGCCCGCAAGCCCTGAAGCCGCTTGCCCTCAGCCTCCCACTGAATCTGAAAGTCCGTCTTGGGATAAAAGAATTCTTCATCTCCCCAAGCAAGCTTTTCAAGCCCCGTGAAGGCATCAAGCTGTTCCTCACTCCACTCAAAGTATTCGTCGTGATCGGTCTTAAAAAGCAACTCCCCACCCGGCTTTAAAACCCTCACCATCGCCTTCAAAAACGGCTCTTGAAAAAGCCTCCTCCGATGGTGCTTCACCTTCGGCCACGGATCCGGGCAGAGCAGATGGAGTCGGTCCACCGAGTTCACCGGCAACATCCATTCAAGAGTATAAAGACTCTCAAGCCTAAGAACCCGCACGTTCTTCAAACTCCGCTTCTCCGCCCCCCGACACACCTTGCGAACCCGCCCCAGCAAGCGCTCGATCGCCAAGAAATTCCGCTCCGGATAATGCTCCGCCATTTCCAGGGTGAACTTCCCATCGCCACATCCCAGATCAATCTCCAGCGGGGCCTCGTTAGGAAAAAAATCGGCCAGAGCAATCTCCGAAAAATAATCAGCTGGGACCAATTCATTTGGCTCAGCTGGGCGCACTATCGTCGTGTTGGGAACCATGGGTAATGACTCTACTGAAGCTTCTGATAAATACCATCGTAACTCAAATCAGTTGTCCCATCCTCCTTTCGCTTAAGAGCGTTGAATCGGCGAATAATCGTCGCATCGGTCGCATTGGGACGATTGGCATATCGCGACGAATCAAAATGCAAGGTCAGTTGCTCCACATTCAGGGGCCCTGTCACGTTTGAGAAAGTGAACACTCCTTGATAGGGCCCTTGGCCGGAGTCATACGCCGCCGAAAATGTTCCCTCTCCCTCGGAACTCACAAAAACCGAGTCCCCTCCGCTTACCGTCTGCTCGACCACCATATCAATGGTGTAACTCCCGGTGGTCCCTCCATCTCCCAAGAAAAAATTCAGCGTCCCCAAATCCACTCCAGAGGTCACTTTGAAACTAAACCTCGCCCCATCCAGATCAATCTGGGCTGATGGCCAATGCAAAACTTCCGTGGCGAATCCCCGCGCAAAGAGCTTCGGCGAAAATTGGCTCGCGACAGTCAGGTCCGTCACAAACGGCTCCGTCGCGTTCGGCCCCTGCCCCCCAAATAACCCGGCAGCGTAATTCACCAGATCGCTGCTCGTATAAAGGATGTTCTGGGTTGCTGGCCGCAGCGGAGTCACCAGCGAAAACTGGGAATCTGTCCGCTCAATCCCCAAGCAGAGTTCCTCCATCGCACCCGGCAGAAAGGTTTGCTGATACCCCTCAAAAAAAGAGGCCGCAGTCCCACCGTCTCGCCGAATCTTGATGTCGTAAATAAACATTTCCTGGATGGGCTCTTGATCCCCCGTCGTCAGAGTGTCCGCAATACTTTGCACAACCGTCCGCCCAATATTTTGCACCACAAGTCCGAAGGCGGTATAACGACCGTTCCAGCTCGACTCGCGCGCCGTCGTGATAAAGAAGCGACTCCCGTTCCGATTCGGTCCCAGAGTGTCCATCGCGAGAATCCAACCGCTGTTAAAAGGCGTCCCAAAAGGATTCACGGTGTTGTTCGGATTCAGTAAAATCTCATCCTGGAAGTGATAACCAGGATGCTCCAAGAGCGAGTTCGTCATGCTTCCCGCATAAAACCTCTTACCAGTCTCCACCCGATTAATTTTGAGATTTTCATACATTGGAGCTTCCTTGATTCTCAGATCACGGGCATCCAGCCATGGTCTCGGGTAGCGCATCGTAATGCGATAGCGCGGTGCCATCCCATCAACTAATTCCAAGCGGATTCGATCCTGCCCCGTAATATCGGCGTAGTAAGGTGCCGTCTGAAAAACCTCAACCCCTCCGATATAAGTCTCACTCTGGTAGATGCCATAAAATGCCCGCATCGTTTCAGTCGCAGCAATGAAATGAACTGTCAGCGACAGCCTTACAGCGTCAGACTCACTCGTCGATCGATACAATTGTCGGTCGTGACCCAGAGCCCCCAGTAAAGGCACTCCGTTCCGAGTCTCCAAAATATCGT
The DNA here is from genome assembly GCA_047629805.1 of Akkermansiaceae bacterium. Classification (GTDB taxonomy): domain Bacteria; phylum Verrucomicrobiota; class Verrucomicrobiia; order Verrucomicrobiales; family Akkermansiaceae; genus SW10. The sequence goes on from JBLHUR010000109.1 coordinate 16,620, forward strand.
CACCCTTCCCTGCGAGATGAATGAAATTCGCCACCGCCAAGGGCGCCTTGGTATAGTCCAGCGCGACCGTAAAATCACCCTCCGAAGTCCTAAAGTCAGCGGCAATAAAATCCGCATATCCCGAAGAGAGAGTCAGCGAGGCAAGAATCGTCTTAATGAAATTTTTCATACACGTCTACTTCTAGTTTATAGGTTCCGGATTTACGACCAAGCGGAAAAAAAGGTCTTCTTTGTCCCTAACAAGATCATCACCTCGCACCGTGACTGACTTAAGTTCGCCACCATCGACCACCTCTATCACGCTGCTGCTATCAAAACCATCAGCGCTCGTCCAGACCGGAGCCCAAGTCACTAAATCTTCCGAGACTTGCACGAGGTAACTTAAATCAGGAGCATTGTCGCGATGACGAAAGGTGAAAACTCCGTGACCCGACGAACCCAAGCCGGCAAAGGGTAGGAGAAAGGGGTCGTCCGCCGGATTGGTGGGATCTCCACCGTAAGCATATTCTTCAAAATTCGTAAGATGGCCCGCGTCGCTGTTCTCATTTGGTCCACTCGCCGACTTGCTTGCAGCCCAGGTGTCATAGGAGTTTAATACCGTCACCGGAAAAACGACCGAGACACTCGCACCGTCCAAATCAGTTGCGGTGAGGGTCAGCTGTGTCTCTCCGGTCGAACCCTTCGGAGTGATGATCAGCGGAGCTCCCACTGTCGATGCGACCGCTGCAGAGACAACATCATCACCGGCGAATGAAAAAGAATAAGCCAGCGTTGGAATCTCGAAAACATCGTTCATCGAAGCAAGCTGATCAAACGCCGGGCTACTCCCATCAATCATGGTGAGTGGCCAATCGTTCAACCCCACCATCGAACCATCGATATCCACCGTGAAATCCCCCCGATCGAGAGCTGACATCCGGTTCGCCGGAGCAATGTTTGTCGCTCTCCCAAACACCGTAAACCCTCCGTTCTGCCCATCAAGAATAGCTCGATTGTCATTCAGACTGATGAAAAACTGGTTCGTGGCACTGTCTGGATCTCCCCCCAACTTCGCCATCGAGATCGTCCCGCAAAGATTCGGGCGACTAACATCGAACTCATTCACAATCGTGGCGAGCTGCTCAACCCTGGTATAAGTACCTGGATTTACGTTCGGCTTGAAGCCCCCTCCCTGAAGGACAAAATTCTCACCCGTCCCAAGTTTCGCCATCCGGTGAAAAAAGGCCCCGTCCCACGCATCACTCTCAACGTAGGCGAAGAAATTATCAACCGTCACCGGAAATCCCTCGTAGAATCCGATCGCCATATCCCCGAAGTCCGTGGCAACCGCCGCGGCCCGAATCATATCGGGGTCTTTAAAAAAAGTTGTGAGGTCCACCTCAAGCGAAGGCTCGGCAATGATCGTGAGTGGCTCCGGACTGACGAGCACCTCCGGCCCCTCGTTGATGATGTTGAAATACAAGAATCCGCTTCGCTCATGAATCCCTTTTACTGCCTGAAATGAAACCCGAACAGATCCTGCGAGAGGGTTCACCGCCGAAAAAGTTCGCGAGGCCTCATCAAAACTCAGCCAGGTTGGCAGAGCACCCATGATCGTGATGGAATCGCATTCAAAATCTTTCTCTAGCACATAGGAGAGGGTTTCACCCGGCGTCCCTGTCACAGCCGAGGCATAGAAGTTTAGGTTCTCAGTGATGACCACAAGCGGAGCTGTCCATTCCGAGCTTTCTAATGCGCCTGCGCCCCCACCTTCCAACGGCTTTGCGGCACGAAGTCGAAAAGTCACACCGGATCCAGGAGTAAAGCCCGTAAAAGTAAAACCAGTGCTGTCGGTTCCCGGTCCATTTTGCAGAAAGGCCGCTCCGTCCCCAATGGTGATCTCAAATTGAAAAAACGTTTCATCGGTCGAGTTATCAACCCATTCGAAGCTCGCACTATCATCGGCCTCCGACTTCGCGAAGATAAAGTCTGAGGGCGCCACTGGCGGAGCTGCTTCAAGACTTAAAAAACAAGCCGACACCAAAAGTGTCAGTGAGGATTGGAAAAAAGGCACCTTCATGAGAGGCTTTGAAAGTCTCATAACTCCAGAAGAACTCAAGCGAAAGGGCTGGAAACACCTCTAAGTTCGACAGACTCATTTCACACCCGTATCTCCCGCAGATGGGCTCGAAATTGCATTTAAAGTCGTCCATTTAAAGTCGTCAGACGATTTGCAGTGCATTTAAAGTCGTCAGACGATTTGCAGGATTAGTTGTTCTCCGGGGATCCTTGGCTGCGCATGAAGAAATCGCGTCGAATTTTGGTTCCGAAGGACTCCTCAAGGGAGGGTCCGCCCGTCGCGATTTATCACGTCGTTACTCGAATTGTGGGTTGACTTCGAGACCCTCAGTCCAGGCTTAATTATTTTCAATTTTGAGAGCAGGGGGAAGAACGAGGGAATGTGGAGACGAAGCAGCGCGTGGTGGTTCGTAAGGGGATGGATCGCGAGAAGGCGGAGGCAGAATTGGCGCGGTGATTGGATCGAAGAGTTTTGTCGATAGGGTTTTTCAAGCGAGCCGAGATCAGTTTGGTCCGAAGCGGAAAGACGGGGCGAGGAAACCGCACGGATCCCTCGGAGAAATGGCAGGCGAAATTTGGTCGCTGCGGGACCTGAAGCCAGATGCTCCTTAGTGCAGACGTGGGGAATTCAAGAGACAAGCAGGAAAGGGACCCCACTGGCGCAGAGCCCGAGTGCTTCAACCAACTTGTGCG
>JBLHUR010000110.1:0-19332 GCA_047629805.1 Akkermansiaceae bacterium
TTCGCATCGACCTTCGCATGGTTTTTGTAGCCGTAGTGGCTCTCGGCCTTCTTTTTGGTCCAACGAGCATCGCAGTCCTTTTGCCGTCCTTTCGGCGTCGCGGGCTCAAATTCTTCAGGCCGTTTGTCGTTTTTGATTTGTTGATTCTGCTCGCGAGTGTTTCGCTGCCGAGGAGCTTCGACAAAACTAGCGTCAACAATACTGCCTTCTTTGGCAATGAGGCCTTCCTTGCTGAGAGTGGCGTGAAAAGCTTTAAAAAGCCTCAGCCCGCCCTCGCGCCCGTCCTTCTCGATCAGCTCTTTGAAATCTCAAATGGTATTGGCGTCAGGGATTTCATCGCCTAATCGGAGGCTCAAAAAACTCATGAAGCTCAACCGATCTCCGATTTGTTGCTCGGTGGCCTCGTCGCTCAAGCCGTGGAATTTTTTGGAGGACAAGGACCTTCAACATGAAAACAGGGTCAAAGGGTGGACGCCCTCCCTTGCGCCAGTTCTTAACATCGTAGCCCGTGACCTTTTCGAGGACTGGACGGAAGCCTTCCAAATCGATGAGATCACGAAGCTTAAGAATCCCGACGATGCGTTGAGTCACCGTTTTCTGATGATCGAGAGCTGAAAAAAGATCTCCACCACCATCGACCTTGCGATACGTCTTCATGTCCAAATCTTCCCAGATTCGGCACGGTTATGGAACCTAAGAGGTTGAGGAGGTTACCGGAGGTGCCCTAAAGCTTTCTTAAAGACCTGAGTCGTTACTCATCAGCAAGACTTCCCCGCCGCCAGCGTAACAATCACATCCGGGTCATCGCTCACTCACACCTTCCCTCTCGACCAATCAAAACTCTTCATCTACCTCGCCGTTCAAGAAGATTAAGGCACTATCCAAGCATTGCATTCTTAGCACTCTCTCCCTCATTCAGGTCGACCCTCTCCGGTCGTCCTTTGTGCATATAGACCACTTTCTTGTGGTCCAGCCCCAGGAGATCGAGCACCGTCGCGTGCAAGTCGTGCACGTGCAATTTGTCTTCCGTCGCGTGCAGTCCCAGGTCATCCGTCGCCCCGATCGTCTGCCCGCCCTTCACCCCGCCCCCGGCCATCCACATCGTAAAGCCGGTCGGATTATGATCCCGTCCATCGCCCTTTTCGCTCATCGGCGTCCGGCCAAATTCTCCTCCCCAAATCACCAAAGTCTCATCCAGCAACCCCCGTTGTTTCAAATCCTGAATGAGCCCCACGATCGGCTGGTCGATATTTCTACAAAGCCGACTGTGATTCTTTTCCATCCCGCTATGGCTGTCCCACTTGCTCCCGGCCCCGTGATACAACTGCACAAAACGCACCCCGCGTTCCACCATCCGCCGTGCCATCAAACACTGCCGCCCGAACACCCGCGTGTGATCCTGCTCCAAGCCATACATCGACTTCACTCCCGCAGACTCACTTTCCAAATCAATCGCTTCCGGTGCCTCGGCCTGCATCCGATACGCCAACTCGTAACTCTGAATCCGAGCCTCCAATTCCGTATTCGACTGTCGCCCACGCAAGTGCCTCTGATTCAATTGATTCAAAAATGCCAACTTCCCTTTCTGCCGAAGCCCCGTAACCCCTTCCGGCAAATTTAAGTTCGCCACCGGTTCGTCTCCCGATTCAAAAAGGGTGCCCTGATAACTCGCCGGCATAAATCCCGATCCCCAACAACGCGTCCCATTCACCACCATCGAATTACTGTCTTTGATCACCACGAAGGCCGGTAGATTCTCGCTCACCGATCCCATTCCATAATTTACCCACGCCCCCAGCGATGGCCGCCCCCCAAACACCGACCCGGTATTCATCTGCGCCACCCCGCCCGCATGATTGATCCCGTCCGAGACGCACGACCGAATCACACACAGATCGTCCGCGATCTCCGTGTGCTTCGGCAGCCAATCCGAAATCCACAAGCCCCCCTCCCCGTGCTGCTTCCATTCTCTCTTCGATCCAAGTAAAGGGGACCCGGCCTCACCCATCGCCGTCACAGGTCGAGCAAAACTCTCAGGCAGCGGCTGCCCGGCCAACTTGTTTAACATCGGCTTCGGGTCAAAAAGGTCCAAATGACTCGGGCCTCCCTCCATGAATAGGAAGATGACATTCTTCGCCTTCCCCAAGTGATGTGGAATCTTATTTGCTACGGGGTTCTTCGTACCCAGCTCGGCACCATACAACCTCTGCCCGGTCAGAGCGGACAAAACCACTCCACCAAAACCCGCCCCCGCATTCATGAGGAAATCACGACGCGACTGCGGTAAAACGATTCGATTGCAGCTCATGTTCAGTGGAGGTATAAAAATTCATTTGAGCTCAGCAGAGCATGGCAAAAATCAGCAAAAGCCTCATGCCTCGGAGCCTTCTTCCCGCCCTTCAATCGGACCCCGTCTGGCAGCGCCATCAAATCAGCCACCCAGATGTCCGCCAAAACATCTTCCAATTTAATGGCAGTTCCCTCGTTCGAAATTCCGGCCGCAACCGTCACTCTTGCCACCTGCCCCTTCCAAAAGTGTTCTCCCCCGTTCCTCGACCCAATCCGGATCTTTTCGTGCTCCGAGCAAATCTCTCCCGCAATAGGATGCCCAACTTCCGCAATCTCTATTGGCGAGTCCATTCGCGATAAATCCTTCATGTGAAACCTCACCACACCCTTGCCATCTGGCTGGGGATTAATCGCCACCGCCAAAAACACCGGCACACCCAGTGGCACCCGAAGCCCCGAAGCCACCACTTCATACTTCAAATCCCCACCCGGATTCCGTCCAACCAACTGCACAATAAAATTCCGCGGATCGTAGCCACTCTTCGCGCTCGTCACACCGATCGCCCAGCCCGCTTGTTGCTGACTTCCATTCCATTGCGACACCAGCGTATTCACCCGCCCGTCCGCATGAATCGCCTCCAACCGGGCCACTGCCGAGATCGTAAAATGATCATCCTTCAAACCCACCCCCACCAACTCCAGCGCCCGCTCTGCATCCAGCGAAAACACCCCTGCCGTTGCTTCATCTAAAAACTCCCCCGCTCCTTGAAAAACCTCTCCCAACTCTCCCTGCAAACCCTCCTTCTCGGCCGCCTTCTTCTCAACCGCCTCCGTCACCGGCTGCTGCATCGCCAGGAAATCCAAGGCAGCCTTCACCTCGGCCCCACTGGCCTCGCGACCCCACGCCATTTCATAAGCCCGAGCCACATCCTCTTTTGTTGCTAATTTCTTTTTGCCCAAAACCCGCTCCGCCATCGCCCGCGCACGTGCCAGTGGCCATTCGCTATTCGCCAACAATAATGACTGCGTCGGGGTCGTCGTATTCAGACGCTCTGGCTCCGATGTAAATCCCGATGGACTATCGAAGCACTGCAGAATCCGATCCGGCGTGTTCCGCATCTTTTTGACATAGATCGACCTCACCGGAACCGAACTCACCTGAGCCGGCCCTCCATCACGACTAAGCAACTCTCCCGAAACCGCCAACATCGCATCGCGAATTTCCTCCGCGCTCAAGCGCCTCGGTGGGTAGCGCCACAGCATTTTGTTTTCCGGATCAGTGAGTTCATGCAAGTGACTCGGCTCAAATCGCGCCGTCTGGCGATACGCTTGACTCGTCATGATGATGCGATGCATCCGCTTGATCTTCCACCCGCCTTTCACAAATTCTCCCGCTAAAAAATCCAACAACTCTGGATGCGATGGCTTCTCGCCCAGCATCCCAAAGTCATTCGGCGAGGCCGCAATCCCCTTCCCAAAATGATGCTGCCAAATCCGATTCACCATGACCCGAGCCGTGGTAGGATGATCCTCCCGCACCAGCCATTCCGCCAGAGCTGAACGACGCCCTGTTGTTCCTGGTCTCGTCTCAATTTCTGGAACCTCACCACCAAGCAAGGCCAAAAAAACAGGGGCAATTTCCTCCTTCTTCATCGTCACAGTCGCCGCCTCGCGTCCCGTATCGGTGCTCACAAATGCCCTCGGCAGCTCCTTAGGCTTCAAATGATCGAACTCCGCCAATTCCTCCTTCAATTCCCCATACCTCGCGCGCTCCACACTTTCTTTCTTTAAGACTTTTTCAACCGTCGCCAATGTCCTCACCTCCCGCAAGGCCTGCCGCTCCACTAAAAATGAAATCTGCCGCTCATACCCCGACTTCTCCTCCCAAGTCTTCGCATACATCGCCTGCACCTCCGGTGGAAAAGTCTTCACCCGAAACTCAAAAATCTTCCGTTCCCCAGCCTCCACCAAACTCTCCATCTCCGCCCGAACCCCCTCCGTCGCTCCTTTCCACCTTCTACGGCCTCTCTCGTACTTCGTAATCTCCTCCTTCGTCGCATGATACCGATCATCCGGCCAATAGACCGACGAGAGGAAAGCCTGGAGCGCAAAATAATCCTTCTGCAAGATTGGGTCGAATTTGTGATCGTGGCACTGCGCACAGCCTACACCCATCCCCATGAAAACTTCTCCCGTCACATTCGTAATCTCATTGATCATGATCTCCCGTTGCATCTCGGCATTCCGCTGGTTCCATTCATAAACCCCGTTCCTTAAAAACCCTGTCGCCGCCATTCGCTCTGGATCGTGCGGCGCGATCTCATCGCCCGCCAACTGCTCCCGCACAAAATCATCATACCGCTTGTCTTCATTGAAGGCCCGAATGACATAGTCCCGATATCGAAAAGCCGCCGGGCGAAAGTCGTCAGCCCGATACCCGTCACTATCCGCGTAACGCCCAACATCCAGCCAATGCTGCCCCCACCGTTCTCCATATCGGGGACTCGCCAAAAGCTCCTCGATCAGCTCCGCCACGGCATCGTCTTCATCCTCATCCCAAGCGGCACCAAACTCCCTGACTTCCGACATCGTTGGTGGCAAACCATGGAGATCAAAGTAGGCCCGCCTCACAAATTCCACGGCCGAGGCCCCTGGTGCCATTTCCAAACCAGCCTCCTCCAATTTGCGCCCCACAAAATAATCCACCGCAAGTCCGCCCCCCTCAGGCACCACTCCCACCTTCACCGGCTGCACCGCCCACCAGGCTTTCTCCTCAGCAGTGAACTCATGCCCACCTCCCGTCATCACAACGACGAAACCTAAGCAAACTGAACGTAGTTTCTTCATGAACACCCTAACCAATCACGAAAATCGCTTCATGGACACCTTCAAAACGCTTCATCCTAGCCAATCATTTCACCTAGCAAGAGAAACTTGATCCTAGTATCACAGACACCATCGCTGATTCCGCTTCCGAGGAGGTCCTCCTGGAAATGAGAAATGCCGCCGGTAACCACAACGGCGGCGACCTCTCTCTATCCGGTATAGCAAGAGGGGCCCTCTCAAAAAAGCACTCCTTACGGCGTCGAAAGCGAGAACGGAAACCGCGTCTTCTTTGAACGAAAGACCCACCGTCCTGCCCACAACTGAAACCAATTAGAAACTATCCCTCCAGTGCGACCGTATCCACCCCTCACAGATGACCCGCTTCGGACATGCCCTCCTCGCCTTCGCGACAGCCCTCCTTGCATCCGCCCAAAACGAGCGCAAACCGCTCCCCGAAATCTCCCCCCTCATCTCCTGGGACTTTGACACCTCCCTCCGCGGCTCTTCCGTCGGAAAAGCAGCCCTTTCCAAAAGCTCCCTCACCTCCCCGGAATACCCCACTTTCCCCGCTGAAAACACCTCCCTCTCCCTCGACGGATCATCCGCCTGGAAGCTCCGCGAAAGCGACCTCTCCGATCACAAATCCCTCCGCTTCACCAACGGCGATTCTCTCACCATCGAAACCTGGGTTTCTCTCAATGCCCTTCGCAGCGGCAGCTTCACCTACCTCATCGGAAAAGGCCGTCACCAAAACAAAGCTTTCACTCCCGAAAACCAAAACTGGGCCCTCCGCTTAAAAGGAGACAACGGCACTGCCCTCCCCACCTTCCTCTTTCGCTCCGCCGGAGCAAAAAGCAATTTCCACCGCTGGACCGCCTCTCAAGGTTTTGCCGACGATCGCAACTGGCATCACCTCGCCCTCAGTTACACCTTCGGCAAACCAAAAAGCATCGTCACCTTCATCGACGGCCTCGAAGTCAAACAAGGCACCTGGGACATGGGCGGCCCAACCACCACAGCACCCGTTACTGATGCCGATGACATCGTCATCGGCACTGGGAACGGGGGCTCTCCCGCCAACTCCCTTGATGGCTCCATTGACAGCCTCGCCCTCTATCGTGAAGTCGTCCCGCCAGCCCTCCTCCTCGCCCGCTATCAACACCTCGCTCCCCCCACCGGCCCCAATCCCGAAAACATCCCCACCGACTCCGTCCTCATCGAAATCTGCACCAAAGGTATTCCTGCTGGCAAAGCGTGGCCCAAAAAACACCCCACCGCCACCGAGACCTTCACCCGTTCCCACTTCGCCTTCCCAACCCTTCCTTTCCACTACGTCGCCACTGGCGTTCGTGGCGACCGCAAATCGCCCTTCCTTCTCCGCGCATCCTCCCGCATCACCCTGCCCCCCGGCACCCACCGCCTCCTCCTGCGCGGACGCAACTCCGCCCGCCTCATCATTGATGGAAAAAAAGTCCTCCAGACCGGCTTCACCCCAGGCTCCCAAGGAGCACTCGGTTACACCGCCGATCAGGATGATTTTCTCGATCCCGGTGATCCCAACTTCCGCTTCGTCACTCCCGGCAACGAAGAAGCCCTCACCACCTTCACCTCCGCCGGTGGCCAACACCTCATCTCCATGCAGCAGCTCATCAGCTCCGCCGGAAACCGCCCCGAGCCCGGCGAATTCGTGACCGCCATTTCCCTCGAAGGCTCCACCGACTGGCACCTCCTCACCCCCACTTCCGATCCTATCGCCTACACCGATCAACATTACCCTCCCTTCGAAAAATCCCAGCAACTCTGGGCCGACCAAATCAACACCTCCCGCCGCGCCACACTCCGCCAAAAGCACGCCCCCTACTGGCTAAAACGTCGCCAAGCCGCCCACCACTACCTCGCCCAAATCAAGCCCATCATCCCACCCGCTCCCACAACCGACCTGCCCGCTCACAACACCATCGACCACTTCCTCAACGCCCGCATTCAAACCATCTCCACCCAACTCAAAGACCACAAACCGAACGAGATCGACTTCTACCGCGCCATCCACCCCATCCTCGAACAAAAGTGCTTCTCCTGCCATCAAGGCAAAAAAACCAAGGGCGATCTCGATCTTTCCTCTCTCGCGTCCGCCCTCGAAGGTGGTGAGTTCGATGGCCCAGCCATCACTCCCCAATCACTAGACGATAGCGCCATCCTCCATCGCATCACCACCAACGACTCCGACGAAGTCATGCCTCCCAAAGGAGATCCCGTCACTCCCGAAGAAGCCGACCTCCTCACCCGCTGGATCAAAGAAGGTGCCCGCTGGCCCGAGCTCAATGTCGATCGCATCCACCTCACTCCACTCAGCGACGACCTCACCTTCCTTCGCCGCCTCTCACTCGATACCATCGGCGTTCCACCCACTCTCGCCGAGATCGATTCCTTCCTCACCGACCCCTCTCCCGACATGCGCGCCCGCGCCATCGACCACCTCCTCACCGACCCGCGCTGGGCCGACCGCTGGATGGGTTATTGGCAAGACATCCTTGCCGAAAACCCAAACATCATCAACCCAACCCTCAACAACACCGGACCTTTCCGCTGGTGGCTTTACGAATCCCTCCTCGATGACAAACCCCTCGACCTCATGGTCACCGAACTCATCCGCATGGAAGGCTCCGATAGACTCGGGGGACCTGCTGGCTTTGGCGTCGCCTCTCAAAACGACGTCCCCATGGCCGCCAAAGGGCTCGTCATCAGTTCCGCCTTCCTCGGCGTCGAAATGAAGTGCGCCCGCTGCCACGATGCCCCCTCGCACCGTTCCCTCCAAAAAGACCTCTTTCAGCTCGGAGCCCTCCTCGCCCGAAAACCCCTCACCGTCCCCAAAACGTCCAGCGTCTCACTCGAAAGCCTTGCCATCGACGGACGCAAGCCCCTCATCGCAGTCACCCTCGCGCCCGGTTCAAAAGTCTCCCCCGCTTGGCCCTTCAAAGAATTCCTCGATCCCAGCATCGGCCATCACCTCGCAGAGAAGCCCTCCGACACCCGAGACCTCCTCGCCGCCCTCATCACCGCTCCCCAAAACGAACGCTTCGCCCAGGTCATGGCCAACCGACTCTGGTCTCAACTCATGGGACGGGGCATTGTCAAACAAACCGGCGACTGGGAAAAGTCTACCCCCAGCCATCCCCGCCTCCTCCGCTGGCTCGGCCATGAACTCGTTCGTCAGAACTACTCCCTCAAGTCCCTCGCCCGTCTCATTTTCAACTCCCACGCCTACCAACGCAGCACCGATCCCCGCCTCCGCGAAACCTCCCCCCTCTTCACCTCACCCGCCCCACGTCGAATCCAAGCCGAACAAATCGTAGACTCCCTTTTCCACGCCACCGGTAAGCCCTTCCGCACCGAAGAAATGAACATTGATATCGATGGCAAACGCGCGCTCAACAGCACCCTCTCCCTCGGCCAACCCCGCCGCGCCTGGATGCTCGCCAGCCTCTCCAATGAGCGAGACCGACTCAGCCTCACCCTTCCCCGCATTCAAGCGGTTTCCGATGTCCTCTCCGCCTTCGGCTGGGACCCGGCCCGCCAGACCACCATCAACCAGCGCAGCACCGATCCCACCGCCCTCCAGCCTGCCATCATTTCAAATGGCACCGTCGGCATCTGGCTGACCCGCCTCAGCGATGATCACGCACTCACCACCCTCGCCCTCCGTGATCAACCACCCGCAGCCCTCCTCGACCAACTCTTCCTCCGCCTCCTCACCCGCAAACCCACCCCCGCCGAAAAGGAACTCTATCTCGCTCAAATCACGCCAGATTACGAGGTCCGCCGTACTTCCATCCCCCCGCCACCTCCCTCCAAAAAACTCCGTCCACCCCGCTACGTCTCCTGGTATAACCACCTCGATTCCCTCGCCGATGAAATCCGCCGTCAGGAAATCATCGCCGCCCGCGCTGGTGACCCGCCCACCAAAAAACTCGCCGCCCCTTGGCGTGAGCGCTTCGAAGACCTCATCTGGGCTCTCGTCAACTCGCCCGAAATGATCTATACTCGTTAACTCCTGCCTTCCATGAACCGCCGTCATTTCCTCACCACCTCCTCCCTCGCAACCCTCGGCCTGCAAGCGTCCACCACCGCGGTCCATCCCAAGGGCAAGGCCGAGCACGGCATCCTCATTTGGCTCGGTGGCGGCATGTCACAAATCGATACCTTCGACCCCAAGAAACAAGGAAGTTCAAAAAATCCCTACCAAACCGGCTCCGACTATTCCGCCATCAACACCGCTGTGAAAGGCGTGCAAATTTGCGAACACCTTCCCCAACTGGCCCGCCGCATGGAGCAAATCACCGCCGTCCGCTCCTGCCATCACCAGCTCATCGATGAGCACGCCATCGCGTCAAACTTCCTCCACACCGGCCGCCCCACCAGCGGCTCCACCACGTATCCCTCCCTCGGTTCCATCGTGGCCCACCAGCGCGGCGCGGCCAACCCCGATGTCCCCGCCTACATGCTAGTCGGATTCCCAAATGTCAGCCGGGGCCCGGGCTTCCTCGGCTCCAGCTACGGCAACATCTACCTCACTGATCTCAAAACCGGCCCCGCCGGCTTCACCCACCCGGACTTCCTCAGCAGTGACCGCCTCACTTCCCGCAAAAAACTCCTCGCCGCTCTCGCCAAAGACACCCCGGCAAACTCACCCCTCGCCAACTACCAAAAGGCACAAACCGAAGCCCTCCGACTCGCCGGTCCCGGCTTCATGAAAAACTTCGACCTCGACTCCGAACCCACCGACCTCCGCAATCGCTACCAAAGCGAATTCGGCCAACGCTGCCTCCTCGCCCGCCGACTCGTTCAAGATGGCGTCCGCTTTATCGAACTCTCCCACAACCCCGGCTTCCTCAACGGCACGGGTTGGGACACCCACGGTAAGGGCCAGCTGAAACAACACGAACTCATCCGCGACCTCGACAACGGCATCGCCACTCTCATGGACGACCTCCGGGAAAAAGGACTCCTCGACAAAACCCTCATCGTCATTGCCACCGAGTTCGGGCGCCCGCCCGAGTTCGATGGCAACGGTGGCCGCGGCCACCAAGGTTCCGCCTTCTCCCTCATCCTTGCCGGTGGCGGTCTCAAACATCAAGGAGCCTACGGAGCCACCGACGACCTCGCAAAAAAACCTGTCGAAAACCCGGTCACCATCCCCGATTTCCACGCCACCATCCATGCCGCCCTCGGCATCAATCCCTCCCACGAACTCCTCGCCGACTCCCGCCCTGTCCCCATCACCGATGGCGGAAAGCCGATTGCCCGTCTCTTCTCGTGAGAAGCACCAGATCTCTCATTAAGCCATCTCGTTTCCTTCAAATCGTCAGAGGATTTCCGAAAATTGTTCCCAATCCGTAGCGGCACTTCTAGTCAGTCATCGCAACCAACAGCCAGCTTCTCGCAAGAAACGCAGAGCATCCCAAGCCTGATTGTGTCATATTCACTAGCAAGTGGTCTTATTAAAACTCCTCGCCCACAATCCTAAAGCTGAACCATGAAACCGTTTCTCAATATCCTCATCGGCATCAACTACACCGATGCCTCAAATCGAGCACTGGCCAAAGCACACAAGATCGCGGCAAAAGAAGGTGCCAAGATCACCGCATGCCACGTCGTCGCCCTCGGTGAGATCAGCGAATTCGTCAACTTCTACATGATCGAACACAAGATCATGATGAATGCCGCCCTTTCGAGTCTTGAAGATTTCGTAGAAACATCCCTCGGAAAAGACCACGACGTCACTTGCCAAATCGGTGAGGGCATCCCTCATCATGAATTGATCTCGAAAGCCAACGAAGAAGGGTACGACCTTCTCGTTCTAGGAGACGATGACTCCGCGGAAGATTCTCGAAAAGCCGGACAGTTTGCCATCAAATGCCTTCGCTTCGCAACCCTTCCAGTGCTCCTCGTTAACCAACCTGAAGGTGATTCCAGAGGGAGTATTGCCGCCTGTATCGACTTCTCCAAGGCAACTGCTCCGGTTCTCGAAAATGCCGCCCGCCTGGCCCTGGGGAAGTCTCCCGACCTTCACCTCGTTCACTCCTGCCGCCCACCGTGGCTACGACCACGACGGTTACGTTATCAAAAAAATGTTTCCGACAATCGTGATCTCAAAGAGCAATACCGCGAAATCCTCGCAGGCCGATTCCTGGAAGTCCGTCAACTGGCCGCCACCTTCTTCAACGGCAACATTGAGTCATTTCCAATCGAGAGCGAAGACCCCACCGAGGCCCTTCTGAATCATCTCGATACCACCGACTGCAGCCTCGTTGTCATCGGCCGCTCAGGCAAAGGATTAAAGGGACTGATCTCTGATTTTCTGGGTGGAACCGCCGAGGAGATTATTCGCCATGCCGGGTGCCCCGTCCTTATTGTTCCCGTCACCAACTAAATCCTAACCATCAATTCAAGAAACCCCCATGAGCTCAAAAAAAACCATTCTGGTCGGAATCGACTACTCCCCACATAGCAAAAACGCCCTCCGCGAAGCCGCCCGTATGGCGAATGCAAAAGACCTTTCCCTCGTCTGTTTTCACGTTCTTGACCAAGACGTCCTAGGTCAGTTCAAGCACTTGGAAGCCTACACCGAAAAAGGTGTCCTCAATTTCGCGCACGAAAAATTAGACTCTTTTATCCGCGATGTCATCGGCACTGCTTACGAGACCAAATCCGTCGTTTCCATTGGGCATCTCTTTAAAGAAACCCTGAAACGAATCGAAGAACACCAACCCGAAACTCTCGTCCTCGGGTCACGCGGATTCTCTACAACCGAACATCACCATGTCGGAACCCTCGCCTCCCGCTGTGTTCGCAAGGCTCCAGTCGAAGTCCTCCTCGTCCGATCTTTTCAAGATCGGCCATTTCAAAAAATCGTCGCATGCGTCGACTTTTCCGACACCTCCAGACGAGCGATTCATCGGGCCGCCGAACTCGCCTGCCAGAATGATGCCGGCCTCCTTCTCCTCCACGTCTACCAACCTCCCATCTATGCTGACTCAGAAACCGGTTGGCTGGGCCCAGCATTTCCTATCAGCCCTATTCCAAACATTGAAAAAAGCCTGCAACTCCGGCTGGAAGAATTGGGAGATGGCCTTGGGAAGGAATACGACCTGCAAAACCTCTCCACCAAAGTCATCTCCGCTCTCCGTATTCACCACGGCATCCGGGAGACTTTGGAAGAGGAAAAAGCCGACCTTGTCGTCCTAGGCACCCGCGGCCGCACCGGATTCAAAAAACTGCTTCTGGGAACAACCGCCGAAGGACTCATTCATAACACCCCCTGCTCCGCTCTCACCATCAAACCGGAAGACTTTCACTACTCTCTGGATTAAGGCGTCAAACAACAGTGACGGCCCTCGCGTGAAAAGTTTTTTGGTCAAGTAACACGACTCACACCATCTCCTCCTGCTTGTCCTGTCCGAAGAAGGTGACTATCCTCGCGCAATGAAAATATTTATCGTGCTCTTTGCTCCCGCACTGAGCCTCTCCTCCTGCGCAATCATCACGACCCCGGTCAAGATCGTCGGTAAAACCACCATCACCGCCATCGGCCTCACCGGAAAAGCCGCCGGAGCTGGCATCAATGCCCTCCGCACCAAAGACGAACCAGACTCTGCAGAATAGCTCTCTTCCCAGCTAAGCCTACGACCTCGGAATTGATTGGGAGTCATCCTTAAAGGCGGCCCCCTCTTTCAAAGTACTCACTTTGCGGCTTGTCTTAATCTGTCCTACAGACATGGTTGGGTGGTCAAAAAAGCACATTCACTATGACTTCTAAATCAATCCTAAATTCACTCCTTCTCTCTGGAGCGGCTCTTGCCACCGCAAATGGCTCGCTGGTTGCTTACTATCCCCTCGATGGCGAAATCTCCGCTCTTGCAGGTGGCGCTGCCGCCACATCAATTCCCGAGCCATCTTCGGCTCTTTTAAGTCTTGCCGGATTGCTGCTCGTCGTTCGCCGTCGTCGCTAGGCGATTCGACTTACTCTGGAATCAATTTAATCTTCATAGGGCGAGTCGGTAGCCTACAACTGTCGGCTCGCTCTTTTTAAAACCCCACTTTCTTAACAAATTATGAATTCTCCTAGATTCTTCCTGTCGAGGTTTCCCCTCGCAGTTTCTCTTCTCATTCTTCCATTGCCCATGAGCGCCGAACTCGTCGGCTACTGGAAACTCGACGACAACTTCGATGACTCTTCCGGCAAGGGCAACAATGGTGTCTTCTTTGGCGGCACTGCTTACGAGGCCGATACCCCAGCTCCCCTGGCAGGCGGAAAAGCAGTCTCTTTTGACGGCATCGCCGGAACTTACGGATCCATCAACAATGGAACCGGAGGAATGGCACTCACCGCCCTTCCCACCTACTCGGTCTCGATGTGGGTCAAGGGTGACGGAACCGCAAATTCTGACAACCGCATCTTCAGTGAAGGCCAGTCCACAGACAACAACCCCTTGTTCAACGTCGGCACTCACAACTCTTCCGCGAATGGGAGCGTAGACCTTTACGTTCGAAACGGTGGAGGCCCTGAAACCTTCGGCCACGCTTACTCAACCGGAGAAGCCTTTGACAACACGTGGCACCACATCGCTTGGGTTGATAATGACGGAATCATCGATCTCTACATCGATGGCGCCCTCGACGGTCAATTTGATTCCACCAACGCACCTAATTTCACGGGGGATACCACCTCCATCGGCGGAATCCTTCGTGCCGCTGATTGCTGTAACTTCCTTGGAAGCATTGATGAAGTCGCAATGTGGGACAGCGCTCTTACTACAGAAGAAATTGCCAATCTCGCACGAGGGACCGCCGCCGATAACATCGGCAATCCGCCCGACGACTCCGACGGTGACGGCCTTCCAAACACCTGGGAAGACGCAAACGGCCTCGACCCGAATGACAACGGTTCAACCGACCCCGCAAATGGCCCTGATGGCGACCCAGATTCAGACAATTCCAGTAATGCCGACGAATTTGCCAATGGCACCGACCCTCGCGATGACGATTCAGACGATGATAATCTAAACGATGGCGCCGAAGCCCTCGCAGGCACCAACCCTAAGAACTCCGACACTGATGGCGATGGCCTCGAAGACGGCGCGGAAGAGGCTTCTGGAACCAACCCACTTCTCACAGACACCGACGGTGACGGCATCGGAGACAATGATGAGATCACCAATGGCACAAGCCCGACCGATATCGAAAGCCCATCGATTGGAAACTTACTGTGTGCCTACTGGCCACTCGACAGCACCGATGGTACGACCACTCCTGACCTTGGGCCAAATGGCTACGACCTCGAACTCATGAGCATGGATGCTTCGAACTTCGTCACGGATGAAGGCCGGGCCGCAGCTTCATTCAACGGCTCTGATACCTTGTTGGCACGTATTCACGGGGTGGATGATGATCTCCCGATCACTCAACATCCGGCTTACACCATCTCGATGTGGGTCAAAATCACCGGAACGGGTCAAAATGACCTCAGGTTCTTTTCCGAGAGTTCCAGTATTAATAACGATCCTCTCCTGAATCTCGGAACCCGTAACAATGGCACAGACGATAGCGTCGATGTCTATCTCAGGGATGCCGGAAGTCCAAACCACCAGTTTTCCACGGACCTGCCTCTCGATGGAACCTGGCGTCACATTGCTTACACCCACAATAGTGCCAACAAACAGATTCAACTTTATGTCGATGGTGTCTTGGATCGGGATAACTGGACCTTCAAAGATATCATCTCACCGGATGTCGATACAACCTCGGTAGGTGGCATCCTTCGGGCGGGTCCTTCTCATTGGGTGGACGGATTTGTAGATGATGTCTCCCTCTGGAAAGGTGTCATGTCACCCGCCAAGATTGGCGATCTGGCCGCTGGCACGACTCCAGATCAAATCGCCGGCACCGCATCATTCGAGATCACCTCGATCTCTCGCGATGCCGATGGCAATATCACCTTCACCTGGAACTCCCGAGACGGTGCGACCTATGGAATTTGGGCTTCCCTTGATCTCACCGAGCCTTGGGCCGAAATTAATGACAACTACGCATCTGAAGGTGAGCAAACAAGCTTCACCCTAGATGCTGGAAATGGCTTTTTGGATCCCGCAACCCTGCCCCGGATCTTCTTCCGGATCACACAGTAAAAGCTGCCCTTCCTCTCACAACCCACATCTCGAAGGAGGTGTGGGTTTTTAACGTAACGAAACCCGCAGACGCCAGAATCGCGCGGTCATTTCTCGAGACTGCAAATGGTAACTGATCAACATCCGTCCGTCCCCATCATTGATTCTCGTTACCATTGCATCCATTTCGGACACCGAGTTCCAGGAATTGAGATCGCCAGACGTTTCAACATGATACACCAAGTCATCTGCCGCAAGATTCCGGGTGTAGCTGAACACTGCCTCTGTTCCGATGATTCCGACCTTCGGCAAAACAGTTAGGTCAGATTCGATGTCTAATGAGCCAAGAGCATATTCAAGCAACGCTGGAATCGAATCTCCATCCAAGTCTTCACTGGCATCCCCGCCGAACTGGCTTGCATCACTGCCCCCCGGATTACCCCCGCTCACGACACTTGGCCTCCAACTCACCGGCTCGCCATGAACCGGATTGGTATCGGGTGCTATTAATACCAGAGAAGGGCCACCGCCATCAGCACTCGCCGGCCACCTTCCTCGATCACCGTAGTAAAAATCCCGAATGGTCTCACCTTCCCTTCCAAGCAAAACAAGTCGTTCACCTCCGTTGTCGAGCTTGCCAGAATACTGACCGATCACGGCATGGCCTGGTCCATAATACTCCCCAAAAGCAAGTAAGTCCTCCACCACCAAAATACGCTCGCCAGGGTCCAAAATAAATCCTAACGGAAACTCAAAACTAATTCCCTCCGCAAACTTCACGCCACTCAGCTGCAGAGAATCTGTTTCAGAAACATTCATGAGCTCCAAGTAGTCATGCTGCGTCCCCTCTTCTGCGTGGTACATGATCTCAGAAATCACAAGATTCTCCGCCGTGGCCGGCTTCCCAACCACAAATAAAGCCTCGGTCAATGCTGACCATTCCCCTCCCGCCAAAACCCGTGCGCGAATCACTCCGGTCGATTCGAGAGAAAGCTCGGCGGTATATCGCAGAGCCGATGGCGAGATCCCCACCGACACCGAACTCCCAGCCACCAACAGCGGACTGATTAAAAAATCACTACTGTTGGCTCCCCGATTCAAGCCATGAATCGCCAGAACATTCTCACCCACCCGGAGCTGATCGAGAGACGCGGTAATATCAAAAGAGACAGAGTTCAACGCCAGGAGATCAGAATGGCTTTGGGTCGCCCCGGACAGCCAGGACGGAGCAGCAGGCTCATTGGCAGCGGCAACCTGCACTCCATTCAGAAAAGCAATAAAACCATCATCATATCGCATTTTCAAGATCAACGAGGCAAGACCTTCGAGAGCTTCCTGATCCGCGATTTCAAACGATTTTCGCAGGAAAAGAGATTCGCTGGCACCAAACATTTCGAAAACAGAAAGACCAATCAGGGCATCGTAGTCTGCGGGAATTGTTTCATAGCCGACACCTCCGACTCCACTCACCCAGGAACTGTCATCGTAGCCAACCGTGTTCCATTCAATGCCTGAATCCGAACCAGGGATCAAAGCTCGGACACTGGACCCTTCTGCGAGCAAGACTATTTCCATCTCATTACTGGCCGGAACATGTGGATCACTCCCATCGGTCGTATAATAAATCGTTCCGCTGTCCGGCCCAGTCATCCCTAGTAAAAAACCACTCGCGACGCTTCCACCAAACTGACTGAACATTGGCGCCGCCACGTCAGGATAGAGGTCTTGTGCCCGAAATTGACCTAAAACTACTGCTGATCTTTCCGGAAACCAGTTTGACAACAGATCGTTTCGCAAGGACTCAAAATCCTTAAAAACAGTGTAAGGAATCGCTTTCCGGTAGTCCCCCCATCGGGCGGATTCGGCAATCAATGCTGATTCAATTTCATTTGTGAGTTCCATCCAAAGAGAAGCGGGAACGTTTCGCTCAGGATGAAGCGGATCCCATTGGGGATTGTCCGGGTCAACAGCCAAAACACCACCGTTAAAGAATGCCTTATGCAGACGGTCTGCGAAGAGTTGGCGATACTCCGGACTTGATCGAAGCGCATGATGAAACTTGGTGGGCGAATCGTCATCTCTCCCGTGAGGAGTCGTTCGGTTAAGACCCACCGTGTTCTTCATCCCGTGTTCGTTATCCCAATCGTAAAACTTCCAGCCACCGCTGGCTCCGCTTCGATCGTAGCCCATATAAAAATTCCCGGGCCAATCGTCAGCAGCCGCATACATGTTGTGGATCATGTAATCGATGAGCATCTCCACATCAATCGCCTCCAAAACGGCAGCATAGTCATCGGGATTGGAGAGGTCGCGGTAGCCGGCATTCCAATTATTCGGATCATTCTGAATCAGCGCAAGTAGCTCACGGTAAGCCGTGAGATCTCCATCGAGAACCTCCTCATGATTTTTAATGGCATCCCAGTTCTCTTTTTCACCTCCGTAATACGACTCACTGTAAGCCGAATCCGGTCGCTCGGTTGGATTGTAAACACCCCAATAGAGGCCATTGATGAACAAGTGGACCCAATTGCTGTCTGGCGAAGCATGCCCCATGCGGCGATGCGTTTCCCTCGCCCACGCATCTCGAACAAACTGCCCCATTCGATTACGCTCCGTGCTATAAACCCATCCGTCTTGCGAGTTTGATCGCAAGACAATGGTGTCAAATTTAGACGGGCTATCATCGCCAAAAAACGGATAGCGAAGCTTGGAATCGCCATATTTCTCACGGAAGGCCAGACGCAAGGAATGTTTCGGATTCGCCGAGGCATTCCGCGAGGTATTCCCTTGAATCCTCACCCCACAATCAATCTGAAAGGGCTCTCCCTCATCTCCCTCCGGAAATATCAACTCAGCGGAACAAGCCCGCTCCCACGCCGCTCCTCGTGCGGTGCTGTTCGAATAGATCCCTGCTGCCGGACCAAACCAATCCTCTACCCCCATCACCAAGGACATCGCTGGAAGCTCCAACAAGGCATCACGAATCACGGCTTTCGAACTCTCAACGTCCAGCCCCGAATCACCCGCGATCAATGCCAGATCAGACGTCCCATCCTCCATCCCATAATCCACGCCCGTCCAGGTGAGTGGAAATCCAGAGGGGTCGGCGGGCTGATCAACTACCTTGCTGACAAAAAGATAGGTATGGGTATCAATGTTACTCGGCTTAAAACCGTCTTTGAAAGCAGCAGCCCGCAGTATCGTTGTCCTCGAAACCAAGATCCCCAACCCTCCCGGGTAATCAATCCCCTTGGTTTGAGTCGGCTCCGACCCGTCGATCGTATAGCGAATTACGGCATCCGGTTGGCCCACTTCAATCGTCACCATCACCGGATCATCGTAAAACCCTCGGTCCGGATGAAAGGAAGTATCGCCAACAAATCCAGCATAACCCTGCCCGCTATTGCTAACGGAGGGAGTAGATTGTTCCAGATAGCCGACGCCCAAAGGAACTTCACTGCCAAAGAGACCGTAGCTCACATCGCTCTTCTGGATGGGATAATCAAAATACTCACTTGCGACTTCCCTCCCACCGCCGCTGTCTGGTTTCAATAAAGTCAGATTCCCGCCTTCCTTCACGAGCTTGAAGTTGGTGTGCAAATTCCCCTGAGGATCGATATCGCTCTCTCCATCCTGACCGGATGCAAAGACGATCAAGAATTCGTTAGGAACAAGGATCACGGAAGGAAAGACCCAACGGCCGCTTTGCAACCCCGAAGTCGTCAACGACCAACCGGCAAGATCCACGCTCGCCGTCGTGGAATTCCAAATTTCAACCCAATCCGAAGAATTTCCATCTCCATCGGCGAGCGAGTCATCGTTCGAAGCCATAAACTCGCTGATAACCACTTCATTCAAAATCAAAGGAGGCTCCGGTGAGGATTCGCGAAGCTGATAAGCATTCAAAAACTGGGACCCGGTGTTGGTATCGAAGGTCAGGGATTGCGTCGTGGCATCAGCAGTAAAGTTTCCCGTCGCAAAAACCGGCCGGCCAACTTCGCTCAAAGTGACGCTAGCTCCTGTCTCATCGGAGATGGTCACCATTCGGTTAACC
>JBLHUR010000111.1:0-19298 GCA_047629805.1 Akkermansiaceae bacterium
TCGAGACGAAATCGGCTACGCTCCAGGTAAGTCCCGAGCCGGTCTTTTCGCTGATATTCCATTCGACAAGCGTCGTGTCCGCGCCGTGGCTCGCATTGGGCGCGATCGTGAGCTGAATGATTTCGCCTTTCCGCACGGGAATTGTCGATAGCGATCCGCCTGCCGCAGCCGCGAAAGTGACCGACTCGCCTTCACCTACCTGAGCACTCGCGAGCAGCGTGGTGGCCTTCGCCGCCGCCTCGCCGATTGCGACCTTCGCGGCATCCGCCGCCGCACTGCGGAGCTTGCTCTCGGCTTCCGCCTCCGCGGCCCGCGCCTGCCATGGAGCCATGAGTGCGCCGATTTCCGCCTGCGACATCAGCGGCACCATGTCGCGCGGCTGCCCATTCGGCTCGCAGCCCGGAAAGGCGAATTGTGTGCTCTCGAAAATACCGTAGAGCGCGTAATAATCCTGCGCCGTGATCGGGTCGTACTTGTGATCATGACAGCGCGCGCAACCCGTTGTGAGTCCGAGGAAATTCTTGCCGAAATTGTCGATGACATCCTCGTGCATCAGGTGGATATCCTTGTCGATGTCGTGCCCGAAACGGCGGGCGATCGCCAGATAGCCCGTGGCCACGATTCCTTCGCTCCGCGTACTTTCGGTCTCGTCGGAGGTGAGAAGGTCACCGGCGAGTTGCAATTTCACGAACTGGTCATAGGGCAGGTCACGGTTGAAAGCATTCATCACCCAGTTCCGGTAGCGCCAAGCATGGGGCAGCGGACGGTCGGTGTTCTCGCCAGCCGTGTCCGCATAGCGGACGACATCGAGCCAATGGCGTCCCCATTGCACGCCATACTGCGGTGACGCCAGCAAACGGTCGATGAGGTTCAAAAATGCATCCGGTGCCCCGTCTGCGACGAAGGCCTCCACTTGCTCCGGTGTGGGCGGCAGTCCGTTCAGATCATAGGCCGCACGGCGAATCAATGAAGGCTTGTCCGCAGCTGGGTTGGGCGTCAGAGGTAACTCCGTGAGCTTCGCATTGAGAAACGCGTCGATCGTCTCAGGCGAGCCCGTTTCTCCGTGTTCTGGCAGAGGTTGAAAGGCCCACCAATTCGCAGCGTCCTCGGCCTCCATTCCGCCGAGTTTGGCTACGGCTTCGCGGGGATCAGGAGCGCCCCGGGTGACCCATTCCGTGAGGATAGCGAGTTCTTCCGGAGCAAGTTTCCCTCCCTTTTTCTCCGGTGGCATGGCGAGATCGGGATCTTGGTAGCGGACTGCTTTGATCAGGAGTGAATCCACGGGATTTCCTGGATCGATCGCTCTTCCCGAGTCGCCACCCTTTTCCCAACCCATACGTGTGTCGAGCGACAGTCCTCCCTTCGTCCGCTCGCCGCTATGGCAATCGTAGCAGCGATCAATCAAGAGCGGCCGCACCTTTGATTCGAAAAATGCCACATCCTCCGGGGCAATATCGGTCGCAGCATTTGCGCTCGTCACCGCGAAGAAAGCCGCGAACACCAGTCTCTCTGCCTTGGTCATGGTGTGCCCTCCTTGTCGGTCGATACAGCAACCTTCGCCGGATTCCCATTATCGGCGGGAATATCCGGAAGCGACCATTCCATCGACTCCTCGATATGCGCGGTCATGACCTGCGCGGCAAATTCCGGCTTGCCGGAGGCGAGGGCCGCCAAGAGGTTCCGGTGCGAAGTCACCGTGATCTGGCGAGGCTCGAAAACGAGCTTCTGCTGCAAGCGGTGCGTGAAGGCGAGGGACATTTCAAACTGCCAACGGATGCTCTGCCAAAGTCGCAGGAGACGTTCGTTGCCACAGTGCCGAACGACATACTCGTGCAACTCGATGTCCAGTCTGCTGAGTTCCTCAAGCGTGGCGGCCTTCGATTGCGTCAAGATATTCTGCTCGATGGCGGCTGTGTCGTCTTCGTTCCACTGCGCTGCTGCCCGCCGGGCCGCCATGCTTTCCAAGGCCACCCGCGTTTCCATGAGCTCGGCAAAATCTTTCTTCGTCAGCTTGCTGACCCGCGTCCGACCGGTGGTCTTAAAATGCACGAGTCCATCGCGTTCCAAGGCAATCAGGGCCTCGCGAACGGGTGCGCGGCTGATCCCGAAGCGTTTGGCTAATGACGGCTCAGTGAGCGGCGCGCCCGGCTGGAATTTCCCGGAGACGATCTCTCCGCGCAGCACAGAGACAAGCTCCCGACCAAGATTGATCCGACGTTCGGAGGATGGGGAGGCCGATGACTTTTCCATTCCTCATCTCTAAAGTGTCGACACCTTAACCTCAATGCAAAAGTGTCGACACTTTTCTTGCTTTCGCCGATCCCGTCCCAAGCCCGGCTGGCATCGAGAATCCCCATCGGTAAATTTTATCAACAACCAACACGTTAGAATAGCCTCCAAAGGTCAGTAAGAAAAACGGATGACACGCCCTCGAACGTTTTCAGGCACCGCATTTGCGACACTCCTCTCAGGCTTGGCGCTGTTGCTAGTCGTGCCCTGTCAGGCAGAGTCGGCCGACGACGATGCGGCGTTCGCAGCGCAGCAGGCCGATGCCAAAAAGTCTTTTAAGGAAGGAGTGACACCGTTCGTGAAGGATTACTGCGTAAAATGCCACGGGAACAAGAAAAGCAAGGGGGGACTCAACTTGGAGTCAGCGCTCAAGAGTCCCGGAAACACCGCTTCCAGCAAGCATTGGAAGCAGGCGCTCGCCAACGTGAAGACGTATGACATGCCCCCGGACGACGAGGACAAGCTACCGACCGACGACGAGCGCGAGAAGTTTCAGGACTGGATCGGGAAGATCAAATTTCTCAGTCCGAAGGATCCCGGCCTCTTTGTGATCCGTCGTTTGACCAAGGTCGAGTATGGCAACACCCTGCACGATCTCTTTGGGGTTGATCCGAAAATCGCAGATGAATTGCCCGATGAGGTGTTCGGCGCAGGCTACCTAAATTCTCTGTCACCGCTACAATCGGAGCAGTTTCTTGGGATTGCCAATGAGGTGCTGGAGCAAATTTTGGCCCCTGGGACTGAAGCCCCCACCGAAGTGCAAAAACGCCTCTTTGGTGAACCCCCTGCGCCAGGGACTGACCTCCGCGCAACCGCGAAAAACGTCGCCCGCTCGCTTGCCAGAAACGCGTATCGTCGGCCCCCTTCGGAAGCGGAACTCGAGGTCCTATTGCGGGTCTTCGATCTGGCGCGGGACAACCAACTCGAATACTCGGCAGCCTTGCGATTGATGCTCAAAGCGGTTCTCGTTTCTCCCCAGTTCCTCTTTATTACTCCCGCCGGCGAGGCCGAGTCGGGGCGCAAGATTGTTCCTCTGGATGACTATCAACTGGCGTCCCGATTGTCCTATCTCTTGTGGGCAACGATGCCCGATGCCGAGCTATTCTCCTTGGCCGACAGTGGTCAACTCCAGGAGCCTGCGATTTTGAAGGGGCAGGTGAAACGGATGCTCCAGCACGAGCGTTCCCGGGCTCTCTTTGATGGTTTCGGCGCGCAATGGCTGGGACTTGGAGACCTCGCCAGCAAGACATTCGACGCCAAAAAGTTCCCGCAGATGACCGCCGGGATGCGCCTCTCGATGTATGACGAAGCTCGGCTTTTCTTTGAGAGCATCGTGCATGAGAACCAGAGTGTCGTCCGCTTCGTCGACAGCGACTACACCTTTCTAAACGGGACGCTTGCCACGCTCTACGGCATGGAGAAAACCGTCACCGGCGCAGAGATGCGCAAGGTGAAGCTGAAGGATGGCA
This sequence comes from Akkermansiaceae bacterium, assembly GCA_047629805.1. Lineage (GTDB taxonomy): Bacteria > Verrucomicrobiota > Verrucomicrobiia > Verrucomicrobiales > Akkermansiaceae > SW10. The sequence goes on from JBLHUR010000111.1 coordinate 3,759, forward strand.
ATCGCGGTGGGATCCTGGGAATGCCGGGCGTATTGGCGACGACCTCATTTCCGAACCGCACCAGTCCGGTCAAACGGGGAGTCTGGGTGCTGGAGCAAGTGTTAGGGGAACATGTGCCACCACCTCCGCCGAACACTCCGACTTTGGAGAAGCAGAACCCTCAGGCCGTCGCGAACTTGACCCTGCGTCAGCGCACGGAACTGCATCAGACGAATGCCACGTGCGCGAATTGCCACAAGGTCCTCGACCCCATCGGATTTGGCCTGGAGAACTTTGATGCCATTGGGCGCTGGCGCGAGCTGGACGATACTGGAGGCCCGATTGATGCCGCAGGCGAACTTCCCGGCGGGAAGCATTTCACCTCCCCCAAGGAGCTGAAAGCCATCATCGCGGCACGCGAGGGTGACCTCGCGCGCAACCTGACCGAGAAATTACTGGCCTATGCCTTAGGCCGCCAGCTGGAAGGCTATGACGAAATTGTGGTGGATCACCTGATGAAAACAATCGGAAGTGACGACTACCGGATGCAGACCCTCATTGCTGAAGTCATCACCAGCTATCCCTTCACTTTCCGCCGAATCCAAGAATAATCACCAACTCCTGCTATGACAAAAAACTCCCTGCTTAATCGTCGCTCCCTCTTGAAAGGGACTGGAGCCTCCCTTGCGCTTCCGCTTTTGGATACCATGGGCTGGGCCGAGTCGCTCAAAGACAAGCCTTATAAACCACCGGTTCGCCTGGGCTTCATGTATATGCCCCATGGAGTCGTCTTGGATCAATTTTGGCCCAAGAATCCGGAGAGTTTCCTTTCGTCACCACCGCCTGCCCTCGAGTCGCTGCGCGGGGTGCTCGACCAGTGTCTCCTGATGAAAGGCATCTCGGGCATCCCGATCGCCCCCTTCAATGGTGCTCCCCATGCCCTCGAACTTTCTACATGGCTCACCGCGATTTTGCCGGACGCGGCCACCCGGAATCGAATCAACATTGCGACTTCCGCAGATCAGATTGCCGCCAACTACGTGGGCAATCTCACCTCGCTCCCGTCTCTCGAATTGGCGACGATGCCTCAGACGCACAAGGAGAACCAGGAGGGATTGCATGAAGGGTATTACAACTACTGCAGCTATCGTTCGCCCACTCAGCCGGTCCCCGCAGAGACCAATCCGCGCAGCGTTCTCAACCGGCTCTTCCGCAAATCCGACAAGCCCGGCCAAACCGCCCAAGGAAACCCGCTCGATCGACAGATGTTGGATTTGGTCATCGGAGGAGCCCGAGACCTCCGTAAAAAATTGCCCCAAAACGATCAGCACAAGCTCGACGAATATTTGGACAGTGTGCGATCGGTTGAACGGCGGATCGCCGCGATCGAGTATCGCCAGAAAGAGGCTGCTTTGGAAAAGGCCGGAGTCAGCGTTAGCAAGCGCAAGGCCTCCGATTCCCCACCCATCGAGATCAAGATTCCCGAAGGGGACAAACGCAGCGAATACATGCAGGTGATGTGCGACCTCAACGTGCTGGCCTTCCAGACCGATACCACCCGCGTTAGCACTTACATCGGCTCCTTGCCGAACGGAGTCTCCTATCCGGAACTTGGATTCAACGACGAGCATCATTCCCAAACCCATCACGGCAACAAGGACGCCGAGAAGATTCGTAAAGTGGCTGCCATTACCAAGTTCAACATCGACCAATTCGCCTACATGGTGAAGCGGATGCACAGTCTGCGGGAAGGTGACGGAACCCTGCTCGATAATTGCATCATGATGTGGGGCTCCGGCCTGGAGGACGGGAGCGACCACTCACGCAAAAACCTTCCCTTCATCGTGGCCGGACGCGGAGGAGGTTCAATTAGCACCGGACAATTCATCGCCGACATCAAGGGCAATCAGGGTGACTTGCTTACGACCTTGCTTACCTGCGCCGGCATCCCGCTGGATCGGCCGATTGGGATCGCGACCAAACAGCTGACCGAGATGGTAGCCAGCCGTTAGACCGAATCGAAGGTCGCTCAAGCCAGGGGCCTGATAGGGAAAAAACCGCAGAGGTCGGGACGTGACACGGAGAGGAAAAATTCATCAAGGACTCTGTGAGTCTCGCCGATTTCTGCGACTGCACGATCGAGTTTGTATTTCGAGACTCTCCTTCGAGCGGATCTCCAGAAACAGGTGAAGCGCTAGATGCTCGATCGTAGTTAGAACACTAACCCCGTCTTCGAGTATTCCAAGACACTCAGGTCAGTCATCACGATTTGCTCTCAAATTCTAAAACGTTTTACTCGAATCGTCCTAAGTCCGACAAACTCCAGGGAGGTTAGCCTTTGGGCTCTTTCGGGCGCTCCCCATAACTTCACACCATGAACAAAATACGGAGTTACGCACGGAAAGATCAATTTTAGAGCGCAATAGCTTGCAAGGTGCTTCACAGAGTTTGCGCTTGCCCAGTGGCGGACTAGGGGGCTACCTAGGGTCACTTCCATGCCTAAAATCCCCATCCAGCGCGCCGCATCGGCGTTACTCATCCTTCTGCTGTTCCCTGCGATCGCCGTTGCGCAGCTAAGCATCACCGAGTTTGTCGCCGATAATGATGGTTCGTATCTTGATAGCGAAGGCGAGGCCTCCGATTGGATCGAGCTGCATAATTCGGGAGCGATTCCGGCTTCGACCGATGGCCTCTACCTGACCGATCGTGCCTCTAATTTGACCAAATGGTTCCTGCCCGACATTTTGATCCCAGCAGGCGGATACACCACCGTCTTCGCCTCGGGTAAGGATCGCCGTAACCCGTTGTTAGAACTGCACACCAATTTCTCGCTTGCAGGTAGTGGCGAATATTTGGCGCTGATCGATTCGGATGGCAGCACTCCGCTGAGCCAGTTCACGCCGACTTACCCCAGCCAGTTTTTCGGTGTCGCTTATGGCACGGGTAGCAACGCGGCCACCGCAGCGGAGACCTTTGTCCCATGGCCGGCTCCGGGGACCTGGATCGCGCCACTCGCTGATATCGGAGACTCCTGGCAGCTGGTCGATTTCGACGACTCGACTTGGAACCCCGCGCAAACCGGGATCGGTTATGGCTACAATTTCCCCGGCTACATCGGCGCTGGCGGCAATACCAATTCCATGATGCGCTTCAATGCCACCAGTGCCTATCTCCGGATCCCATTCAAGATCGCGGACCCTGCCGCGGTGGTCAGGATGAGCCTCGACCTGTTCTACGAGGACGGCTTCGCAGCCTACTTGAACGGCAATCTCGTTGCCTCGTCAAACCTACCTGAGACGCTTGCCTTCGACTCCCTCTCCACTGCCCGCGGCGAGATTCGCGAAGGGGACCCGATGGTGCGCTTTGCGATCGACTTCTCGGGCAAACTACAGCCCGGCGAGAACGTGCTGGCCTTCCAGATGCTTAACGACAGCATCGGCAGCTCGGATTCGCTGCTCGTGCCCCGTCTTAGCGGCGAGACCCGCGACCTCTCCGGCGGCACGATTGGCGGCTATCTCGCCACGCCCACTCCCGGTTCCCCGAACGCGGGCATCGAGTTCACTGACTTCGTGCGTGACACCACCTTTGACATCGACCGTGGCTTTTTCGAAACTCCCTTTGGCGTTACCATCGGCTGCGCCACTCCGGGTGCCACCATCATCTACACTTCCGATGGGAGTACCCCAACGCTTAGCAACGGCACTCAAGTGGTTGCACCCGACGCGGCCACGCCACCCTCGGCACTGGTGAACATCACCACTAGCACCGTCATACGTACCGCCGCCTTTAAAACCGGATTTCGCCCGGCGAACGTCGACACCCAGACCTACCTATTCCTCGACGATGTGCTCAACCAGCCAGCGCAACCTCCCGGCTACCCGTTGCCGTGGAGAACGCGCAATGGCAACGCCATCCCCGGCGATTTTCAGATGGACCCGGACGTGGTTGGGACGATCTACACGCGCGAAGAGCTCAAGGATTCGCTACGCGACCTTCCGACGATTTCCATCGTTACGGACCTCGCAAATCTTTTCGATCAACAGACTGGCATCCAGGTCAATCCCACCGATGCCGGGGAAGCCTCGGAGCGGCGGGTCTCGGTGGAGATGATGGACTTTGAGGATGGCGCACCGATCCAGCTCGATGCCGGGATGCGTATGAATGGCAATGCCTCGCGTAACGCAAACAGAGGGAAACATAACTTCCGCCTCGCTTTCCGCAACGAGTATGGCGCTGGCAAACTGAACTTCCCGCTATTTGGGGAGGAGGCTCCGACCGAGACCTTTAACCAGATCATCCTGCGCGGCGGCAATGGAAATTCATGGGTCCATCCGACCTCTGCGGTGCGCCAGTATGCGATGTATATCCGCGATCAGTGGTTTCGCGACGCCCGCACCGCCATGGGATATCCCGAGGCACTCCAGAGCGAAGTCCATGTGTACTTCAACGGGCTCTACTTTGGCTTGCACCACCTGTTCGAACGTATTGAAGAAGAGTGGACTGCCGAGCGCTTCGGCGGCACGGAGGAGGACTGGGAAGGCTTTCGGATCGTCGGCGGCAACAACATCGAGGTGATCAAAGGGACTCCGGCGGAGGTCGGCGCGCGCATGCTCGACAGCTGGCGAGCGGTGCTCGACGCCGCTGAGGCGGGTGACCTCGCCGCAGTGGAAGAGTATCTCGATCTCGATAGCTTCATCGACTACCTGGTGCTCAACTTCCATGCTGGAAATACCGACTGGGATCAAAATAACGTCCGTGCGATGCGCCAAGTGAATCCCCCCGGCAAATATATGTTCTTTTGTCATGATGCCGAACGGGCTGGTCTGAATGGCCTGTCCACCGGGAATTTGAATATCAATTCCATTACCCACCCTCGATCTGGTGCCGAACAACGTCCGACATCAGTGAGTCGGTCGTTGCGAAGTAATCCGGAGTATGCGTTGCGCTTCGCTGACCGGGCCCACAAGCACCTGTTTAACGGCGGCGCACTGACTGCCGAAAATGGCATAGCGCAGTGGGCCGCGCGCGCCGACGGGATCCGCGACGCGATGAAGGCCGAGAGCGCGCGCTGGGGCGACCACGTTGACGCGACGCCCCGGACAGTAGCGGATTTCGAGAACGGGCTAAACCGGGAATATGAGGTGTGGTTCCCCAATCGCACGGCGATCAGCATCGGGCAACTGCGAGCGGCGGGTCTCTATCCGGACATTGAACCGCCTGTCTATAGCCAACATGGCGGTAGCCTCCCAGAGGGAGGTGGCGTGATTATCACCAACGAAACTGGAGACATCTACTACACCCTCGACGGCAGTGACCCGCGGTTGCCGGGAGGTGGGATCAATCCGAGCGCGATCATGATCGATGGGGCGGTGAACGAATTAAGGCTGTTGGAGGCCGGGGCGCCGGGCTGGAGCTACCTCGACGACGGCAGCGATCAGGGCAGCGTCTGGAAGGAGTCGGCCTACGATGATTCGACCTGGTCCATTGGAGACGCCCCGCTCGGTTTTGGTTCGATCAATGGCCATCCCTTTGGCGGCCCAACGATCAATCCCAACCAACACCTGACAGTTTATTTCCGCAGGGAAGTCGAGGTCACCGCCGCGAACTTGATCACCGCCGCCACCGCCCGCGTCATGTCCGACGGGGGCGCGATTGTTTATCTGAACGGGAGTGAAATTGCCCGAGACAATATGCGCGCCGATCCGGTGACTTTCCAAACAACTGCGCTCAGCGACAGCAACGTCACTGAGGGGCACATCGATAACTTCACCTTCCCGTCGTCGGCCTTTGTCGAGGGCACCAACCTGATTGCGGTCGAAGTCCACAACGGCAACGTGGGGAGCTCCGATATGGGCATGGACTTGCAGATCGACATTACCTCGCTCAATTCCCCGAGTGACGCGGTCCCGATCAACGCCACCACGACCGTCCTCGCGCGCAGCTATGACGGCAGCGAGTGGAGTGCCCTCAACCAAGCGACCTTCAATTCCGCTCTCCCTGCCTCCGCCGCCAACCTTGTCATTTCCGAAATCTTTTACAACCCGTCCGGACAACTCGAGACCACGGAGTACCTTGAGTTGATGAACATCGCCGAAGAGCCGATCAGCCTCGCCGGGGTCATCTTCACCGGTGGCATCACATTCGCATTCCCCGCCGACGCGACCCTTGCCCCCGGCGAGCGGCTTCTTCTGGTCGTGGATATTGCGGCCTTCGAGGCCGCGTTCGGGAATGATCTTCCCGTGGCGGGCACCTACACTGGCCGACTTGACAACGGTGGCGAGAACCTCTTGCTCATCGCCGCTGATCAGACTCCGATCCAGAGCCTGCGCTATCATGATCGCGCTCCTTGGCCACTTCCCTCCGATGGCGGCGGCTACTCGCTCACCTTGATTTCTCCCGAATCGAACCCGGACCTCGGCGAGGCCGCGAGTTGGCGCGCGAGTGTGCACCTCGGCGGCAGCCCGGGCAGGTCCGATACGCTGCCCTTCACTGGTTCGACACCCCACGAACTTCTCGCCTATGCCCTCGACAATCCGCTGGCCGGAATCACGGCTTTGATCCAGAATCTTGAGGTCAAGGGCTCGTTCGATGACTATCTCGTGGCGACGATCTCCGCAAAAGTTGCCGCCGACGATGCTCAGATTTCGGTCGAATTTTCTCCCGACCTGGAGAATTGGCAAAGTGGGACTGCGGTGTATTTGGGTTCCGACGAGGGATCTGATGGAGTCACTTTGCGTCATTGGCGGGCCCCTCTGCCCGTCACCTCAGGCACACCCGTGCGCTACGCCCGGCTCGTGCTGACGGCCAGGCTGTAGTGGATTGAGTGCTCGTTTTACTTGGCGCAATGCGCGCTTTTGCTTTTCACGAGAACTTCTCTTTGTTATCAATCTTGTTCAATGAAGACTTTAGTAATTGCGCCGTTGACCTTATTCTTTGCTCCCCTCGTTAGCCACGCTGACTTGCTTGCTCACTGGACTCTTGAAGAAGGGAGCGGAACCGTTGCGGGTGATAGCAGCGCGAATGACCAGACCGGCACGATTGCCGGGGGCGCGCTCTGGAATACCACTGACCTTCCTCCGGTTTCCTCGGGAACTACCGCCGCGCTCCAGATGGACGGCGTAGATGACCAAGTTGATATCGTCGGCTTTAAGGGCATTTCCGGCACGGGCGACCGCACCATCGCGGTTTGGATCAAAACCGAGCTCGACAACTCCAACCAGAACAGGGGCATCGTCTCGTGGGGCGCCAATCTCAGCACCCAAAAATGGACCTTCCGGATCCAGACGGCTAACGGCACTCCCGGCGCCATCCGTATCGAGGCCAACGGTGGCTTCTTTGTTGGCAATACCGTGGTCACGGATTCCCAGTGGCACCACGTCGCCGTCACTTGGGCAGATGATGGCACCCCTGATGTCCTCGACGCCAGACTTTACGTCGATGGCGTTCTCGATGCTGAGTTCGGTAGTTTAGATACCCCGCCGAGCGCCAGCCAGAGTGTTGCGATTAATACCGCCGTCGGCGCCGACGTGCGCATCGGCGACAACTTTCAGGGAAACCACAACTGGCTGGGAGGGATGGACGACGTGCGAATCTACGACGAGGCGCTCGACGCTGAAGCAATCGCGGATCTAGCTTTTGGCATCCCGATTCTTACCTCATTTGAGGCCTCTGCAGAGGCGATCGCCAGCGGGACCTCCATAGCGCTCAGCTGGACGAGCGATCCAGGCAATGACACTCTGTCCATCGACAACGAAGTCGGCGACGTTTCAGGGATGACTACGGTGATGGTGACTCCCACCGCCGACAGCACCTACACCCTCACCGGCACCCGCGGAGCCGCGACGCAGGAGCGCAAAGTCACCGTGCTCGTTGATAGCGCCCCTCTGGTCGAGTCGTTTATCAATTCCGGTTCTCCGAACCTACTCGCAGGGCAATCCAGAACCGTCAGCTGGGATGCCTTCGGCGAGGCAAGCCTTAGTATTAACGGCACTGAGGTCACCGGGGAAGATCAGACTGTGCTGTCTCCAACTGAGACCACCACCTACATCCTCTCTGCCACCAACCCCTTCGGCACGACCACTGCGGAACTCACCATCACCGTCCTCGATGCAAAATCCCCCGATCTCGGATGGTCGGCGGTCGGCCTGCCGGATGGCACCCTCACCCAGTGGGACCCCGCCATCAACGCCACAGGGAATAACGGGATCACCTTCATCAACAATACGGGCGGCGAAGTGCAGAGCGGTTCGAGTAACTTCTCCGGCGTAAATGCTTGGGTGAATAGCGCGGGCTACAACCTCGCTGCGAACCCTCTCGATTCATGGCAGGACGGCCTTGGCGATCCTGTCACCAAAGAGGACGTCAGCTGGGAAATGGTCTTCCGCCCTGGTGACTTCACCGGAACGCATACGCTCTTCAACACCGGCGGCTCTGGCGCTGGCACTGCCATTGTCCTCATCGACAGTACCCTCGACTTCCGCGTCCAAGGTGCTGACAACGACGACCAGCGCATTATCATTCCCATCGATCTCGCCACTCTTGGCAATGCCACTGATTTCTTCCACATCGTGGCGACCTTAGATATGGATGCGGCAAATCCGAGCACCGCCACGCTCTACGTCAATGGCCAAATCGTCTCTAGCCCTGTCACCAGCGCCGGCATCATCGGCGACTGGGATGGCGGTGATCTCGCCGAGCTTGGCAAAGGTGGGAACATCCCCACCAACGTGGCCTTCCCCTTTGAGAACTACACTGGTGACATCGCGCGATTCAACTACTACAGAGCTCGGATTCTCGATGCTTCACAGGTCTCTACCAAGTATACGGCGATCGGTGGTAGCGGTGGTGATCTCACCATCAAAGACATCGACTACGATGGCGTCGCCGGGGAGATCCGCATCACCTTCGTCTCGATTCCGGGCCGATCCTACGCTCTGGAGAGCTCCGTCAACCTGGCCGCGCCGAGCTGGTCTGAAATCGATGACTCGATCCTTGCCGATGGCACCGAGACCACCACCGTTCTAACCGGAATCAACCTACCCGGCCCCGAAAACCCAAGGCGCTTCTACCGGATACTGCCAGGGGTTGAGTGATCGTTTGCGGGCTCCTGCCCGCGAAAAGCGATGCAAGCCTTTAGCGAACCGTTTTCAAGATGATGTCCTCAACGCGATCCCCAGCTCTGGCCACTAAAAAAATTAGATCGGGTTCGACTTCGGCATCCTCAAAGTCAGTTTCAGTCATTCTAAGGGGTGGTTTGGGACTGTCTTTTCGTGTCGCATCTAAGCGTGGTTTGGTCCAAGTCGAGGACGGCGCAGGCGAAGCTGGTGGCCTTTTTTTCGGGTGAATAGAGGGAAGAGACGGCTTCTCTCAGTTCGCCTTTCGAGTAGCAACTTTTCAGGAGCAGCCAGTCTACGAGGATTCCTAATTCGAGGAAGTTCGTGCGGAGTTGTCAGGCAAGGTTTCTTCTCAAGGGAGTGGTTCGAAATTTCCAAGTAAAACAAGGGCTTTGCCCTCAGCGGGGATTCTTCATTTGTTGTCCTGCACCACCGGATAGATGCAGGTCGGTGCGAGCTTGATTGGGATTTCACCTTTGTCCGAGGTATTGCCAATGATGCGGAGACCGGCGGTATGGTGCGCGGAGATGCCGGCGCCTTCCGTGAAAATATTCTCGAGAATGTGGATGTTTTTATGGACCGATTTGTTACCTGAACGGACGTGGGGATTGATGTGGATTCCACATCCGATGAAGGTGTTTCCGCGAATCGTCATGTCGTTGATAGGGCCTGATTCATACCAGCCGTTGGCATCGCCCTCGATCAGGATGGCGGGCATGCGGCAGCGTTTGAGGATGTTGTTCTCCACGAGGATTTTTCCTCGCGTGGTGAGGAGGAATCCACGGCAGGAATCCATGTCAACTTCACAGCCGCGAATCGTCACGTCGGGATACCAGGAGAGGTTATCGAGAACGTCTTCCTTTTCGAATTTAGGGGCTGTTCCATCGAAAGTTAAAAGCCAATCTTGATTGCTCTTGCGCTCGATTTTTGTGACTTTACGGCGGGGATTTTGCGGGTGTTCGAGTAGGGTTTTGGATTGAATCACGGCGACTTCATCGCCTGCCTGAAAGGGGGCAAAGCCGTAGGTTTGTTTGTGCATGAAGCGCAGGAGGAGTTGGTTTTCCTTGGCTTGATCGACGATGGCGAGGTGGGTGCCATGGACGTTGATGGGATCGTCCTGGGTCCCGGAGAAGATGCAGTTTTCGACGGTGACCTGGCCTCGACAGCCGGAGAAGTGGAAGACATCCGCCCAAGCGGGGCAGGTGCGGAGAGTATCTTTTGGTGGCACGACTCGCACTCCCTTGTAAGTGATCCCATCAGTGAACTGGCTGATGATGCCCATCCCGGCGAGAGCGTTGAACTCACAATCTGTGATCGTGATGTTCTTACTGCGGGTATTGTGCGCGCCGACGACGTCGCGGAAGAGATGACGAAACTGGAACTGGTGCCCAATCTTGAGTTGGTAGTCCTTCTTTTTGAAAATCAACTGAAGCTTGTTTTCGCTGCGTTTTTCAATCGAGGCGGCTTCGGAAAAGGGCGTCCATTTTGTGCTGACCCGCCATGCCCGACCTTCAGTCGGGATCGCTTCTTGAGTCATCATCTGAGAAGTACGATCCCCGATGTCGCCGGTCCATGAGAACTCTCCGTCTTTCAGCGAATAAGTTGAGCCCTCGGCGATTTGGATCACGGATGAACCGGGTTTGCTCTCGATCACGCGAAATTCTGAAACTGCCGGACGTTTCAGATCGAAGACGAGGCCCTCGTAGTGAATGTTTTCAGAGTGGTCGTTGATGAAATGAACCATACGACCACCCATCATGAGCGTTGTTTTATCCGTGCCTGAGAGCCCGCCCCCTTCCAGCGAAAGATGTTGGCATTTTTTAACGAAGATTCCAATCGGCATCGGAACCTCAGGGGCTGCGCATGAGTTCGAAATGAAATACGCCCTACGGATCGCTTGCTTCGCGGGGAACTCATGCACTCCCGGAAGGAAGCGGATCGTGATGGGCTGATCTGCGGACCCTTGAGCGCTTGGGACAAGAGAGGAGCCATGCTTCCCGGGAGCGATCACGACATCATCGCCCGGGGTGAGTTTGAGGGCGTTGATCTTGGCCAGCGACCGCCATTCTTGACCGAGGGATTTTCCGGAGTTCCCGTCGTCACCTTTGTTTGGGTTCACAAACCAAGTGTCGGCCCATCCGGAGAGACAAAGCATAAAAGTGAGCAGAGAAATTTTCGCTGTGTTCATTCCATTATCTTTGTGAATCGGCAGGTCCCGGTCAATCCCTTGATCCGAAGCCGCACTCTAGGTCGACAGGTTTCACCTCAAAGCGGTGGCCCGAATTTTCTGGAGCCGTTCGGCCTAACTTTTAAGATGATCGGCATAACCATGAAAATTCTGTTCTCCTTTCTAATCCTGTTCACGACGGCTTTCGCTGACGAGCGCCCGCTTCCCAAGGTGAAGCACATGATCGATACTCACATTCATCTCTACGATCCGACCCGGGAGGATGGTATTCCTTGGCCTCCAAAGGGAGATGAGGTCCTTTACAAGCCGCACTTGCCGGCGGAGTTTAAGCGGGTCTCAAAGTCCGCGGGCCTCACGGGTGTCATCATCGTGGAGGCCAGCGACCGCCTTGAAGACAACCGATGGGTGCTCGATCTCGTCAAGGGCGATGACTACTTTGTCGCCCTTGTCGGAAATATTGATTCCTATGCGGAAGACTTCACGGAGCAGCTGACTGCTTTGCGAAAGGATTCACGATTTGTCGGTATCCGCGCGCGCAACGGCAAAGAAAAGAAGGCGATTGACTATAGCGACCCCAAGTTTCTCACCAGCATGCGAGAGCTCGCAAAAAACGACCTCAGCGTCGACATCCTCGCCAATGGAGGAGGGATTGAAGCTGTGAAACAGATCGCTCAATTGGCACGCGCCATTCCGAATCTGCGTATCGTTGTCGACCACGTCATCGGCTACGATTTCGACGGTAAGGTCGCCAAGCCCGAGTGGGTTGCAGCCGTCGAGAAGCTCGCCGAAAACAAGAACGTTTGGTGTAAAATTTCTGGGCTTTACCAGCGCAGCATTCCGCAGCCTGCGCCTCATTCCCTCGACCACTACCGCAGTGTGCTGGATGTCCTCTGGAAGAACCTTGGATCGGAGCGGCTTATTTTCGGCAGCAATTGGCCGTGCACCAAAAACAACGGCGACTATACCAGCTTTGTGAAACTGGTGAATGAATACTTTTCCGCCAAGGGACAAGAAGCCTGCGAACGCTACTTCTGGAAAAACGCCGCTGAAGCTTACCAGCTTGAGCTCGATTGAACGGAAATCATTTCCGATAAAGGAAAGAGTCGGAAGTCAGGAGGGAGAGGATGACGGCTTGGAAGCTGCCGTTACTTTCGAGGACGGCCTTGTCGGCTTCGATGAGAGTTTGGGAGTCGTGGCACTCGGTGCAGTTGTTCTCGAAAAAATCGATGATCGGCTGCGGCAAGGCGAGACTGACTTGGCCTAAACTCAGGCCGGTTGTGCCGAGGAGGGTGATGAAATTAACCATCACACTAAGAACTCTTTGATGGGACCGGTTTGTGGGAATTTTAGAGTGTCGAGTTTGGGGTCGAGGCTTCCAAAGTATTCAATGGGGTTTCCGAAGGAGTTCAGAATGGTGGTGGCGAAGGTGCCGGGTTGATGGTGAAAACTCCGGCAGCTTCTGGTGAAAAGTACGATTAGCTGAAGAGCTTGAACACAGGTTTTTCTTTGACGAGTTCCCTGGGTTGATTGAGGTGGTTCATGACCATGGTCTCGGGATCGATTCCGAAGGCGTGGTAGATGGTGGCTAGTAATTCGCCGGGGTGCACGGGGTCTTCGGTTGGGGCTGAGCCGGTTTTGTCGGATTTGCCGTGGACGTAGCCTTGCTTGATTCCGGCTCCCGCGATGACGCTGGTGTAGCAGTAGGGCCAATGGTCGCGGCCGTCGGCGCTGTTTCCATTTCCAGAAGTGCTGACTCCTTTTTGCGGGCTGCGACCGAATTCTCCGACGGCTACCACGAGGGTTTCGTCGAGGAGGCCACGGTCATCGAGATCTGAAATGAGAGTCGAGAGGCCATTGTCGAGCATCGGGCCGCCCTGATTCTTGATGCGCTTGGTGAGGTCCTTGTGAGTGTCCCATGAGTGGTTGTCGGAGTTGGCAACTTTGGGCCAGATGACTTCGACGACGCGGGTGCCGGCTTCCACGAGGCGGCGGGCAAGAAGGCAGCTGTCGCCGAAGGTATTTTTTCCGTATGCTTCGCGGGTTTTGTCGCTTTCCTGTTCGAGGGCGAAGGCCTCGCGCGCGCGGCCACTGACGATGAGATTGAGGGCCCGGTCGTAATATTCATCGAGCGAGTAGTCTTCGACTGCTTTATCGATGATGGGCATTTGGGCGTTGATCGCGCTGCGCAGGCTGGCGCGTCGTTTGAGCCGCAGTGAAAACACGTCGGGGCGCAACTGGAGATCATCGATCTTGATGCGGGCCATCTTGTCCATATCCATGTCATCGCCTCCCGGATAGAGGGTGTAGGGATCGTAGGATTTCCCGAGGAATCCGGCGCTTCCACCTTTGCCGACAACATTGCTCTCCTGAAGCGGGCGGGGGAGCATCACGAAGGGAAGCATGGGCTCCTCCATCGGGCGCATTTTGACGAGGTTGGAGCCGAAGTTTGGAAAATCCTTCGGGCTCGGTGGCTCGAGTTGGCCGGACGGGCTCACCTTGTCAGTGGTGTAGCCGGTCATCATCTGGTAGATCGCAGCGGTGTGATTGAAGAGACCGTTGGGGGTGTAGCTCATCGACCGGATCATGGTGAACTTGTCGTTGATCTTGGCGAGTTTCGGGAGGACTTCGGTGAAGTTGATTCCGGGGATTTTTGTTGGGATGGATTTGAAGGAACTCCGCACATTGTCGGGGACGTTTTCCTTCGGGTCCCAGAGGTCGAGGTGGCTGGGTCCACCCTGAAGATAAACCAGGATGATGCTCTTGGCTTTACCCCAACCGGGAGCACCCGATTCCTTCTTTTCTTCGGCGAGGGCCTTGGCTTGAAACATGGTGCCGAGCGACATGCCCAGCATGCCTGCTCCTCCAACTCTTAATACATCACGGCGACTGGGTCCGGCGGTGGGGTCGCAGACGTCTTTTCCGGTCTGTCCTGGGATTCTAAACATGGCTTTGGTTTTGGTGGGTTGGAGATTAGTGGTTGAAGAGGAAGGCGGGGGTATTGATGAGGGCCCAGGCGAGGTCCTGAGCTCCGGTGAGACGGCGTTGTGTGAGTTGTTTCGTACTTAAGGACAGATCATTTCTGAGTTGGTCGTGCCTTGGGTCGCTGCGAGGAACTTTCTCAAGCATTGCTGATTTATTACGAAGGTCATCCAGTTTTGGATCAAGGGGGAGAGGCTTCTTCGCTTGGGCGAGGCTTTGGTCGAGAGCCTTGAGGGCCGCGTCATTATCGCGGAAGTATTTCGTGATCTCGCCGGTCTGTTTGTCGTTACGCTTCTCTTTGGTAAGTGCGAGCGCGTTCTTGATGTTCTCTGGGATAGCGAAGGGCAGGGGGCCTTGTTCTGTCGTGATCGAGAGTCGGAATTTCCCAAGGGTATGAACGGTGTCGAAGGGCTGCTTCAGAGTAAAGCGAAGAATGCTGCCTTCTCCATGGCCGACGGCTTGTCCGATTCCAAAGATGGCGGTTTGATTTTTGCCGACTTGCGGAGAGATGGCCCAACCGGCATTTGGTCCGCCGGGCTTTCCATCGATGGCTTTCGCGACTTCGTAGTTCTTCTGACTGAAGCTGGCTTTTGCGGTGTTAAATTTGATCCGTTGGAAATTCTTAGGATCGGAGGCCGGTGCGACTTCCAATTCAATTTCGCCAAGGACGAAATTGCCGTCCTGACGACCGGGGCCTTTTCCGGGGAGACGATCATCGGCGAGCATTTCAAGTCGAACGGCGGTGATGCCGCTGAGCTGGGTGGGCGCGGAGAAGGTGTAGTCGGTCTTACCATTGTTTCCGGTGGCGATGATGGCTTGCTCGGCTTCGACGGTCAGGATTGCTCCGTTGGTTGACTTGGGGTCAGCGGGGTGAAGGGGAGTCCAAGGAGTGTTGCCTGCCGTCATGCCCTTTTCCCATTCGGAGATTTTGGAGGGAAGTGCGCCTTCGTAAGCTTTCTTATCGCTCTCCAGTTTGGCGATCTGGTCCATCCGCTTTTTTTCTGCGGCATCTACCCGGGGTTTGATCGCTTGTTGATGCCCCGTGACCGCGGACTTGGCGGTGGTGATGTCAGCTTCGCGTTTCTTCTCGGCAGCGGTGAGAGCGGGGTCGCGGTTTTTGAGATGTTCTGCCAGGGCTTTTTCGAGCGTTGCATGGTCTTGATCAATGTCGGTGCTAAAGGCTCTGAGCGTGGCTATAATTTCAGCTTCGGAAGGCGGACGGTTGAGGATGCGGTAGAACAATCCGGCAATGAGCTCGCGCTCGTCTTTGGATTCCTTGGC
>JBLHUR010000112.1:0-19244 GCA_047629805.1 Akkermansiaceae bacterium
ATTTCAGCGCAATCCCACCCATCATCGTCCCAGTCAGGCAATCCGCCTTCTCCAAATCGGTCAGCTCTCGTTTTCCCTGTGTTTTCATACTCTCCAGCGGTTCTATCCTGCTCAGCGTATGAAGTAAAGCTTCTTTGGTGTCTGACACCTGGATGCTGACACCTGAGTTCCTGACACCTGAGTTCCTGACACCTGAGTTCCTGACACCTGAGTTCCTGACACCTGAGTTCCTGACACCTGAGTTCCTGACACCTGAGTTCCTGACACCTGAGTTCCTGACGTGATCACGGCCGCGGATGCCGTGGAGTCAATCCGGATCATGGAAGCCGAAGCGAAGAGCGTGGTAACCGGCAAGTAGGTCAGGCTGTAGCGTCCGTTGTTCGCCGTCTCGACGTGGGGCGACGCTTGTCCGTCCCGTTGAGGCGGGTAGAGCGTGATCTAAGGACTGTTGTTTGGGCCGGTCCGGCGTTGATTCGAACGAAAATTGCCTTGACCGGCGATGGTGTTGAAGCAAGGTCTGCGGACGACATGGTGCCAGCTATAATTTTGGCACTCACACCAATAGATTACATGAAAATTACATCCATCCTTTGTTTCGCCGGCTTGCTGCTGGCACCGTTGGCCAACGCCGATCAGACGATCACCTATCCCGAGGACGATCCCATCTTCTCCATCTCGTTCCCGGATGACTGGGAAGTGGAGGGTGACGAAGAGTCCGTCTCGGCGTCTTCCGCGGACGAACTCGTCAACATGGAGCTCATCGCCTTGGAAGCGGAGGCGATCAAGGACGCTGTCAAAATGGCCAAGGAGGGTCTCACGAAGGAACTCGAGGGCCTGAAGTTCAAGGGTGAGCCGGAGAAGGGGGAGATGAACGGAATGGATGTCATTTTCCTCAATGCCGAGGTCACCATCGAAGAGATAAAGATGTCTGTGAACGTTTGTTTGTTTGCGCCCAAGAAGGCCGATACATGCTTCATGCTCTTCAACATTGTTCCGTTCGAGGCCTTGAAGGATCACATTGAAGAGATCTCTAAAATCGTCAATTCGGTGAAGGTCAAGTAAACGACTTTGCGAGAACAGAATTCATCATTTCCGGACGTCCCCGCTTCTTGTTAGAGGCAGGACGTTTTTTTTTGCGCTCCGTCAGATGGGCATGATGGGTTGAAGGAATCCGGGCTCCGGGAGGTCCCGAGTAGGTGGCTTCGCGTTTCCAATGGTTGAGGTTTTCTACACTCCAGTGGCCTCGGAGGATCCGGCCAAATTGTGCTGCTGTTTTTTCTTCGGTGGTGTGTGAAGTGCCAAACAAGCGAACCGCGATCTCGGGCTCGGCACCTTTTTCGTCGAGCAGTAAATACGGGTGTATTTGAGGATCGTGGCGATGTGCGGAAAGGTGCTGAGTTCGGTATCCACTGCCACCACGGTCAGGTCGCGGATTTCCCATCTGCCATGGCCGAGCTCCATCTCACCGATCAAATCGACTGGTCGATCTTTCAGAAGCTTTTCGGCCTATAAAGAGTAAGTGTCCTGAATTATCAATGGCCAGACCGTCTCAGATTCATCCCCAAGCACGCCAGGTCATCCGTGGCGTGGAGGGCTTCTTTTCTCCGAAGAATCATCTCCCGCCCCTCCGTATCCCTATCATGAAAAACTACCTCATCGAACAACTCGACGAAGTCCCCGGCACCCCCTGCCCCTGCGGAACCGCACGCCGCGCCTTCTGCGTCCCAGAAAACCCCATCGCCAGCATCCACCTTGTCGATATCTCCAAAGAAGCCCGCACCCACTATCACAAAAAGATGACCGAGATCTACCTCGTCCTCGAAGGAGAAGGCCACATTGAACTCGATGGCGAACGCCTTCCCGTCAAACCCATGACCAGCATCCTCATCAAACCCGGCTGCCGCCACCGCGCTATCGGCGACCTCCGCATCATCAATATCCCCATCCCCACCTTCGATCCGGAGGATGAGTATTTTGATTCATAATATGGAGGGTGGATGGCATGCTCCTTGGGTACCTTCCGGTCCGCTGCGGAACCTAAGGGAAAGCGGACAGGGACAGGAATGTCCGCGGCACAACCTAAGCTCTTACTTCACCAGCGACTCCAGATAATCCAACAAACTCGCCGCTTCGTGCACCGTAAACCCAGACATCAGCTCAGGAGGCATCAGCGAAGTTGGTAAAGTCGAGCGGTCTTTAATCGCGCTCTTCTTAAAACTGTGCTCAGTGCTGCTGATGTCGCGGATCGTGACGCTATCTCCAGACTCATCGGTCACGAATCCCGCAAAAGCTTTCCCATCCTTAAGCTGAAAGACGTTCGTCGCAAATCCTTGCGCAATCGTTTTGTTGGGCACGAGAATCGCTTCCACCAATTCATTGCGGCGGTAGGTCTCGGCGATGTTACCGAGGTAAGGACCCTTCTGTTTCTCGTTCTGCGAAACGGTGTGGCAAGCGTTGCAGGTCGCTCTCGTAAAGATCGCTTCGCCGAGAGAAAGATCACCTTTGTGCGCGGTGATCTTTTTCAAAGCTTCCTCCGGCTTGAGGGTGGCGATCTTGGGAGTTTTATCCGCACCGGGCACTTGAATTTTGAGTCGTCCGGCGGCGTCCTTGGCAGCTTTGGCGACGGACTTATCCGGATCGCTGAGGGCGATGCGAATACGTTCGTTGAGAATAGGATTACGGAGGTCGCGGGCAGCATTAATGAAGGCGATCTTCTGTTTGGAATCAGCCCAAGCTTTCCCGATCGCTTTCATCGACATCTCGCGCGACTCAGGCGAGCCGTCTTTGCGGGAAGCGAGTTGAACCACCGCCATCGCGGCCCAGTTTCCTTCCGGTGTTCCGGCGCGTTCGGCAGCGAGCTTCTCTAGAGCGAGGTGATGGTTTTCGAGCTTGGGAGCTTTGAGGAAATAACCTCTCGCGGCGGTCGATTGCTTCCCGGAACCTTTCACTTTGTCGATATTGATGAGAGCCTGAATGGCCGCGGCAATGGCTTCAGGGTGGTCGCTTTGCACGAGGATTTTGACGGCATCGGAATGGGCAGCGGGGCCGGCCTCAAAAGTTTTGGCACCTTTGATGACGAGCGGGAGCGCGCGCTCGGGGATATTGTTCGCCGAAGCAATCTGAGTAATGGCAACCGGGATGAGTTTGTCGTCCTTCAAAGCGAGATCGATGATGCGGTCGAGGGCATCGTCGGCGGGGATGCGGTTCTTGTTGAGCTTGGTAATGATGAAAGCTGCCTCCTCCGCTTCGGCACCTTTAAGAATGGTCTTGAGGGTGGTGAGGATGCGCTCGGATTGTTCCCAGGTTGTGGGTTGGTAGTAAGGCCCGCGGGTGTCGGGACGGGTGCCCCAGGAGTCGCCCTTCCACTCCGCTTCCTTGTGATAAAGGCGGGCAAGGGTGGAGAGAAGCGGGCGGCGTTTCGCGAGGTCTTTTTCGGAACCGAGGCGGGAGAGGAGTTCGTTGACGACCTCCGGTTTGTGCATGCGCATGAGGGCCCAGGCGGCGGCCTTGCGGGTGTCGATGTCGTCGGAGTCGATCATGGAAAAGGCGGCCTCGTGCGCAGACATTTTTGCGAGGGCTTGGAAAGCAGTGTGGCGAATGCGGAGGTCGGGGGAGGAGAGGTGTCGAGATAAGGCTAAACTTGTCTCCCTTTTATTTTGTCTAGCTGCCGCGATGATTGCCTCTCGATTTCTCAGGACATCTTTGATTTCCATACCCCATCTAAATAGCTCTTCGTCAATCGGGGTGACTTGACCCTTCGTGATTAGATCCTGAGCCATATCACCATAGGCTCGTGTGTAAAACGGAGCCATCACATTTGAATTTTCCAAATACTCAAGGATGAGGCTGATAATTCTGACACTATTCTCACTTTGAATGCCCCGCTGCGTAACAGCATAGAGAGCAGCAACTCTGACTTCGAGCACTTCAGATTCTGCTGCAGCCAGAGTCAACAATCTTTCATTGGTAGATTTTGTCTCCAATCTTCTCAACAGTGTTCTCTGAATCGCAAGACGTCTGATCTGAGATGGAGATCTGAGAGATTCAACAAGCTCCTCATCACTCATCTTCTCAAAATCCGGCAGCGGCTCAGGCTTGTATCCCTTCGGCGTCACCCGAACAATATACCCCTGATCCGGTCCGGCCCAGTTGAAGGTGGCGGGGCCTTTCCAGGAGGCTTGGTAAACGGCGGACATGCCATCGACGTCAGCGTCGGTGGGGCGGGAAACTTTGATGAATTTTTGGGGCTCGGCGGATTCTTTGAAGGTCGCACCATCGGGCGTGACGCTGTGGCGGAAGAGGCCGGCCTTGCCCCAGTCACAGGTGAAGGGAGCCTTGTTCCACTCGGCGGGGAAGCCGGGTTCGTGGATGTAAACGCCACCGCAGCCGGAGCCGCCGCCGTAGTCGGCGAGGGGGTGGATGTGTTCCTTTTCGAAGTTTTTATAAAGGCGCGGGTAGCCGTGGTCGGAGAGGGCGGTGAGGTGGTGGAAGCGGACGTCCCAGCCGCCGCCATCGTTCGTATTGTCGCGGGCGAACATGTCGAGGGTCGGCGAGATGGGAGTGGCGAGGATGTTGCGGGTGCCGGTGGCGAAGAGTTCGAGGCCGGAGCCATCGGGCCGGAAGCGGATGACGCCGCCGCCGCGATGTTGGAGGGTCCGCCCGTCGCTACCGGTGGCTTTGACAAAACCGAAGTCACCGCCCGCGATGTAGATCCAGCCATCAATGCCCATCGTGATGTCGTTGGTGGTGTGGTCGGCGGGGCGGTCTTCGAAGCCGAAGGCGATGTCGGAGATGAGGCGTTTTGATTCCTCGGCGACGCCATCACCATCGCGGTCGAAGAAGACGGAGATGTGCGGCGGGTGGAGAAGATAGAGTCGGTCGTGATCCCAGATGAGCCCGCGCGGTGAATCGATGTCGCGGATGAATTCGGTCACCTCATCAGCGCGGCCATCTTGGTCGGTATCGCGAAGTCGGAGGACACGGCCACGACCTGGCTGGCGGCCGAGGGAGCCATTCCCATCGGACGAGACGTAAAGATCTCCGCCGGGAGAGGCCGCGACATAGACGGGGTAATTGGCGGTTTGCCAGGGGGCGAAGAGGGTCTTTTCGAAGCCCTCGGGAACCTCGGTATCTTTCAGGATGGCGGCTTCTTCTTCGGGAGTGAGCTTGACGATACGCGGTTTAATGTTGCCGGATTGTTCGAAGCCTTTGCCACTGACCTTGGACTTGGGACCTTTGCCCTTTTCGAAAATAGGGAAGAGCTTGAGGGGGCCTTTCTCTCCGGTGAGCTTGAGTTCCCAGAGAGCAGGCCATTGTCCGTGTTGATGCTTCAGAACAGTGACGCGGAGGAATTTGATGTTCTCGGCTTCGAAGGTGTCTTTGGTGTCGGATTGGCGTTGATTTTGAGAGCCGTCGTATGCCATCTGCCAGGATTTCCCGTCGAGCGAGGTTTCGATTTTATACTGATACCAATCCTTCCGTTTCTCCCAGGCAATCTCGGCAGAAGTGACGGTGGTGGGCTTTTGAAATTCAAGTTGCAGCCAATTCGGCATGGTAGGGCCGTTGCCAGTCCAACGCGTGCTGAAGTCGCCATCGATCGCTTTCCAAGGAAAGTGGCCGGCATCTGTCTGAACATTCTTGGCCGTTACCTTGACCATCGTTGCGTCCTTTGGAGGCTTGGCTTCGGCAACGGGCTTCGCGGCGTTCGCCATTTCCGTAATAAGGTTGGAACCGGTGTAGGGCTTCAGGTAGTCGTCGTTCAGTTTTCCGGCAGCCCAGAGAAGGCCGCGGGTGATGAGGTCGAGGTAGCGGGGATCTTCAACAGTGTAGTTGTTGTGCCCGATGGTGGTTGAAAATGAGGGCGCGCCTTGCTTGGTATTGGTCCAGGCAACAATCGCGGAACTTTCGCGGTCACCGTTTTTCTGGGTAGCGAGAGCGAGCGGTTCGGCGTCGTAGATTTTGTGGTTGTTATAAAGCTCCTCGTTTTTGGTGGTCCAGTCTTTGAGAGTTTTGGTGATGGGGTGATCCGGGTTGGTATAGGTGATTTCGAGCGGCTTTTGCGGGCCGTGGCCGGTGGAGTGAATGCCAAGGTGCTTGGGCCACTTGTCGGTGCCATTGCGAAAGGAATGCATCGCGCAGTGGAGGTGGACCGATGGGATGGTTTTATGAACGGCGAGGATGTTCTCCATCACCTTGAGGTCCTTATTGTTGGCGGCACACTCATCGTGAATGATGATGTCGTAGCCTTTGGCCCAGTCCGGGTCGTCGTAGATGGGAAGCGGTGGATTGGTGGACCGATCACGTGTCCAGACGACATCGACGCGGACGTTGGCCCGCTCTTGGATGCCTTTGAAGAGGATCTCGTGCTGCTTGACGTAGTCGTGGCAACACCCGCCGGCAATCAAGAGAGCTTTGAGAGGACGAGCTTCTTCGGGCGGCGAGGGCTCCTTCTCCTGACCATTGGCAAGAAAGAGGGAACCAAGAGCCGCGATGGCTAGGAAAAGTGGGAGGAAACGCTTCATAAAGAGGGATAGTTCGTGAAATACGGGCATGATCTTTCAGCGATCAGGGTATGGGTTTGCCGAAATCCCGCGCGAAGGTCGCGTTTTAATTTTGGAAGACGCGGAGTCGGATGAATTGTTTTCCGATGCTGGCGACAGGATTCGGCACCCGAAAAGTTCGGGTGATTGTCCCGTTGTCATTCACCGCGGCGGGTAGGACTTCCCCAATTTCGCCCGATGCGGAAGACCAGATTTCGAGGTCATTTGAGACTTCAACAAGCCCTTGTAAGGAGCTCTGATTTGAAACCGCTGAGAAGGTCAAAGTGAGATACTCTTCCCCCCCATCTTCGAAGAACGAAGGCTGCGGAGCATGAGCGCCGGCATCATTTTTTTCCGGGAGAGAGCCCAGATAAAATTCGATGAGATTGGGCAAGCCATCGCCGTCGGGATCATCGGATGGGCCCGAGGCCTGACCGGGTGCGAAGACGTAACTCTGCCATTCGGCGTAGGAGAGCGGGCGAGGTTGACCGCCGGGGAGGCCACCGATTTGAGCGGAGCCGGTCCAACTCGAAGCGAGAGCGTGATCGGGGTTTCCGGTGGCATTGACTAAGACCAGGGAGATGCCATCGCCGTCGGCGCAAGCGGGCCAAGGATTAGAGTCATCATACGAGAAATCACGAATGACGACGCCGGAGGATTCCAACGTCAATCGCTCACCTCCATTGGAAAGACCTGCGGTATATTGACCAGCGAGGAGAGGGTCAAAGGATAGACCATACCTGAGTCGGAAGGCGTCGAGGCTGCGGACCACAATCACAAAAGCTCCGGGGTCGAGGGAAGTGACGAGAGAGCCTTCAAAATTAAAAAGGATTCCCGTCGAGAATGACAGACCCGAAAGATCAAGAGATTGAGAACCAATATTCCTGAGTTGGAGAAACTCAAAATCATCAGGGTCGCTAAAACCAGCAGCGGCTTCCGTGGGTGTTGGAGGAGCCGGGTGATAGTAGACTTCGCAAATCACGAGATTGGTAGAAGAGGGCTGGGCGAGGGAGACCTTAAACTCGGCTTCGGTAAGAGCGCTCCATTCACCTCCGGGACTTCTAAGGCGGGACTTCACGGTCACCACGGATTGCGGAAGCGTCACCGGAGTATTGTAGAAGCCCTTCCACTCACCGTTCACGTAAAGGCTATTGAAGATACCACGTGATCCAATATTCCCCATGTCAAGGTAGAGGCGACGCATCACTTTGTCTTTCACATGAGGGTTGTTGATATCGTTCTTACCCGCGCGCGGACGGAGTTGCTCGAAGGTATCGACAGGGTAATCTTTCCCAAAGATCGGGAAGGTAATTGAGGAATCTTCGTACTCATCACGGAAGTAGAGATTGAAGGAAGGTTTGTCCCGGGAGTTGGTCGCCCAGGGGGAATTCCGATAGCTCCCTCCTTCGATGGTAAGAACACCATTGGGATTATAAAAGGTGCGCTCGGCATCGCCGGTGAAGAGCATGGCCGGAGCTTGGATGATATTCATAGTCGCTCCCACCCGGCTGGAGACCGTAGGATTGAAAATCGAACTGGCGGGGAAAACCTGTGGGAAACTCGCTTTGAGCAAGGTCGGCGACATCGATTAAAGCGAGGTATTCCCCACTGCGGCTGAGTTTGACATTGCTGTGCAAGAAGGCCGGACTTAGGCCGACCGAGTCGAGATCGTCCGCCAGAATCAAGAAGTGGTCGTTGGCGGGAATGGTTGTGCCAGCGGGAAAGGTCCATTTTCTTGGGTCGCCGGAGTCGTCGGTCCGTGACCACCCGGTGAGATCAACAGAACTCGCCGTCGTATTCTCAAGTTCGATCCAATCGACAAATTCAGCACGCTCTTCCCCAAGAGTGGCAGGCTCATAAACTCCCCCGGATGGTTCGGCAGTGCCCACGTGATATTTCCAGGTGGAAGCCCCTCCGATCAACTGCGCCTGAGATCCTCCCTGGGTATAGTCGACCCAAAAGGAATCAATGGTGAAGGCCTTTCCGCCACTGGAATAGCTTTCATCGCGAACCCGAAGTGCCGGGACGAAAGAGGTGGCACTACTCGAGTTGAGCTGATTCAAAAGAACCGTTCTTTCGGCAACACTCCCCTTCCCAAGATCAACCTCGTAAGTCGTCCAAACTTCGGCTCCGTTTTCGACGACTTGAAGAAAATTCTCCGGCTCGAGGGTGCGGCTTGAATAGCGAATCTCATCGATCAGCATTCCGTAGTCTGATCCAAATTTCCCGAACTCAATGGGATCCGATGGGTGTAGGTAACCACTATTGTTGTCGTCAACGAGCGTGCGAGTTTGGACCAACTCATAGTCATAGTAGAACTTAGCAACCCCCGTTTCTTGGTCGAGAGAAAGAGCCACGTGATGCCAGCCTGGTCGGTCATTCAAGCCGTTCCCATCATCGGCCCAGTCGGAGGGATCATTGTAGCCGGAGACCTGACCGTTCCCGGAATCTGTATCAATTCCAGATGCGTTGATCGGCGGGGACAGAGGAACCGCCGGTTGGCCCAAGAACGAAGTTGGTATTATCACCATCCGGAGTGTCCATGCGGAAACGCATGCGACCGAAAGCACCAGAACCGGCATGATCAAAATCAATCTGCCAACGGGAATCACTGGCGGTCTGCCGTCTCAGAAAGGAATTATATCCGGCAGGTTCTTCGTCGATTTTAATGAACATCTCGACGGTAAATAAGGTGTTCAACTTTGGCGAGTTGGGCGTAGCGAGCCGGCGATTCGGCCTGAAAATCGAAGGACATATTGGGATCTCCTTTGAAGCGAAAACTCACTCTGGTCTCGCTGAGGTTGGCGGCGGTGAAGGAACCAGGCGTCCAATGCGAAGCCATCGAAACCGGAGGAAAAGAAATGACGGCCTCATCAGTGGGAGCATCACCCGAGATCACGTAGGAAATGGCCCCATCACCTTCCTCGCCCGCTCCAGCATCGGAAAGCGTGGTGACTTCAAAGTTGGTCCAATTTGACCCGCTACGAACAAGCGGCGAGCGATCCAGCCAGCCATTCACGACAGGCGCGCCGGTCCTGGTATTGGTCACTGATCCGCCGGAGTTCAGATGATTACGAAGTGCGCCATTAGCGGTGGAAAAATCCTCCGAAACAACCTTGAGCAAGGTAACGCCAGCATCAATTCTTAGGGAACCATCGAAAAAGATCGCAGATGAGAAATCACGATTGGCCACTTGGACGGCGAGAACGTTTTCGCCTTCGACGAGAAGATCCGAGGCCTTCCCTAAATTCAGCGAAACAGGGTCTCCTTCAGTCGAGTCCTCATCAAAGGCCACTTGATCCGAGTAGACGAACAAGCCGGGCGCACCGAGATTACAACGCCCCACCTCAGTGCCATTCAGGAAAATGATAATGCCATCATCGAACTCCGTCGTCAAAACCAAGTCGGCCTGAGATGCGACCTGAGCAGCGGAGGCGGCGAAGGATTTACGAAGATAGAATGAAGGAGCCTTCCCCTGAAGCGAGTCTGAGAGATTCGTGGCAACCTTGCCATAACCATAGCCAAAAGGCACCGGTCCACTCGACCAGGCGGAGTCATCGAAAGGGGGCGGCTTGGCTCGGGGACATTGGTGGCTTGCAAGAACTGGCTGGTATCAAGAACTCCATCCGAATAACGAACTTCATCGATGTAGGTTCCATATTCTCCTCCCCCTTTTCCAAACTCGATGAGTGCGTCGGGATGAACGAATCCACTGCTATCATTATCGACGCCACCAAGCGGTCGTAGCTGCGGAGAGAGATGACGTGAAAGTAAGACCGAGCAGAGCGGCACATTGAGATGTTTTCTTCATGGAAATTAAGTGGATCGCTTGAGGTTTATTTATTGAATCTCGCGGACGCGGTAGAAGATCTTAGGAGAGCCTCCTTGCAGGTTCGTGTCGATAAAGGTCTCTGTTTCTCCAGTCGCCTCTTCTTCTTCCAGAAGCTCGATCCACGTGAAGAGATCAGCGGAATAATCCAGGCTGTATTTTTGTCCGGGAACCGTGCTCCAAGTCACCGTCGCCTGAGGAATGGCCGCATCGTAAACCACTGAGGTGATTTCCAGATCCACAATTGGCGGAGTGACAGACTGAAGAAACTGGAAGGGAAGAAGGACATCACCCGAATAACGGATTTCATCGAGGAGCAAGCCATAGTCCCCATTGGTGAGCTTTCCAAAATCAATCGGAGCGGCGGGGTGGGTGTAGCCATCGCCTTCGCTATCGGACAGAGTCCTCAGCTGCATCAGTTCATAGTCGTAGTAGAAACCAATCTCGCCGGTTTCTTCGTCAAAGGTAATCGCGGCATGATGCCACGTGGCAACGTCATTGACCCCATCGCCATCGCGGGCCCAGTCGGTGGGGTCATCATAGCTGGCAGCCATTCCGTCCCCCAAATCTGTATCGATCCAAAGACGGAGAGCATCAGGAATATTTACCCCACCCGTTGGCCCAAGGACAAAGTTTATATTTTCGTCAACGCCAGCCTCATTCACGCCATCCGGACCTCCTGTTCCCGGAGTATCAAAGCGAGTGCGAAGACGACCAAAGGCATTGACGGCTGCGTGATCAAAATCAAACTGCCAGCGAAGATCGCCCGCTTCACTCCTTCTGACGAAGGCATGATATCCACTAGGTTCTCCAATCATCTTGATAAAGAATTCAAAGGTGAAGGACGAATTAAAAGAAGCATCGTCGGCTACCCGTAAGCGAGAGCTGGGCTCGGTGGCATCCAAGGAAAACTGGTTGGCCAGGGTCGTATTGGTGATCGGGTCAAAGATTGTCGGTGACGGCACATCAGTCGAATACTTGGGAATCCCCCCCCCGGACTGGGCCGAATTCGTAGGCCCCACAGCATTTTCAGCAACGATGACATCTCCTCCATCGACCGCTCCGTCTTCTTCCAAACGCCAGTGGCCAATCGTATTTCCAGCGCCCTCAATGGGCTCTCTGAGGAAGTCGCCCGGGGAAAGAATGGCACTGGAATAGCGAACTTCGTCCATTAACAAACCATACTCCGAACCTGTGAGCTTACCAAAAGCCAAGCCCGCAGCAGGATGTGTGTAGCCATCAGCCTCCGCGTCGCTAAGAGTACGGGTCTGGCTGAGAAGATAATCAAAGTAGAACTTCACCTCCCCCGTATCTTGATCCAAGGACATGGCGACGTGATGCCATTCATCGACATCGTTCACTCCATCTCCCTGTAATGCCACATCGGTGTCATTTGGATTTTCGCTCGCAATATCGTAAACGTAATCGTTGGTGTTTCCGGTATTTTGCGGGCCTACCTCGGCTCCCGCAGCGTCCTTGGCTCCAGTGTCAATATAGACTTTCGGAGCAGTGGCATTTCCCTGTGGTCCCACCACAAAGTTGACATTCTCATCAACCCCGGCCTCAGCGATGCCATCAGGAACTCCACCAGGAGTATCCCAACGTGCCCGGATTCTCCCAAAAGCGGCATTTGCCCCGTGGTCAAAGTCCATTTTCCAGCTGAGTTCCGGAGATTCCAAACGCTGAAAAATCCCCTCATAACTTGCGGGCTCCCCAATATACTTCACAAAAAATTCGACCGTGAACGAGCTATTAAAGTTCAAGCTATCCTCCACGTTAAACTGAGATCCTCCCGTTGATGCATCGAGCGAAAATTGATTGGTATAAGTCGTCCCCGAAACCGGATCAAAAATCTCCGCTGCTGGGACATCATCGGAATAGAGAGGATTTCCTCCTCCCAACGACGCATCCAAAGCTCCCGGAGAAGCATCATTCACCGACATCGACACCGAAGCGTCATTCACCGCCCCAGCGTCATCGAAACGCCATAAGCCCACTGTTTCACCGCTTGCCGTAAAAGCAGTCCCGGCCGCCAATATCAAAAAAAAATTCCGCATAAGAACCCCACCTTACCTCTCCAACAATCCCTGCCAAGCTGAAAGAAAGAGCCCGTGATAAAATTCATTGATGAGTGTCTGAAAATAAGTTTTGTAACATTCCGTTGGCTTTCACTCTCCTCCCTAGCCTAAAGTCAGGGATCGTTCACCTACGAAATCCAAACCTCGAATACGAAAAAATCCTCATGAAGAAGTCACTTACAAACGCCCTCCCGGTCGTTTTTCTCTTTGCCGGAATACCACTTGGCGCCTCAGCACAATCAACCCTCGTTGATTGGAACCAAAGCTGGAACTATATGCACCCCACCGCTGGATCTCTCCCCGCTGGCTCGGGAACCACCACGCCCCATCCCGACGGCTCCACTCCGTGGTTCGCGACCGATACCGACTTTGGCGCGAGCTACACCGGACCTTCCTTTACGACCGGAGGGGCAGACTTTGAAGCAGGCGCTGGTGCCGGACCAAGCGGATATGGAGACATCGCATACACCACCACTGATGCTGCGGAATTCACTGCCCTGGGAACAAATCTCACCTCGCCCGAAAGCGGGAGCCGCTTCGCAGGATACTTCCGGACAACTTTCACCGTGCCGGATGACGGAAATTTATATATAAGCCCAAGCATTCGCTACGTTCTTGATGACGGAGCCTTCGTTTATCTGGACGGAAATCTCATCCTCCAAGTCAACACCGCCGCCGATGCCGTAGACGACTACACCACCGCTGCGAGCGGAACCGGAAATACCGAGTCCCAAATCCGCACCGCAGAACTCAACCTCTCCTCAGGGTCACGAACCGGCGGAAACAGCCTCGTCGATCCCGCGATTGGCAATAATGCGACGCTATTGGCTTCGATCAAACGCCTCAGCCCCGGAACCCACACTCTCGCGGTCTCCGTTCACAACGCTGGCGCCACCAGTTCGGACCTCGCACTTGCACTTCAACTCACCTCCGACGTTACCGACTGCCTCATCAACGCCACCGCGACAACCTCCACCCGTGACCAGGAAGGCACTCCCGCCGACCCCGCTGACGATACCATCAGTATCGACCTGAACATCTCATCGGAAGGAACAGTCGCCGCCACCTGGACCATCACCGGTCCCGTCGGGAGTCGTCTGATTGGTCGCACCGGAGCCTACAACACTCCCGTTACCGTCGCCGACATCCCCATCGTGGAGTTTGCGAACGGAAGTCTCGTAATCGAGATTGCCGATTCCACCAACCCAAGCTGCACCACCTTCGCTGAGGTTCTCCCGCAGCGTGTCATTGGAACCAATTCCCTCCCCGCTTCTCCGCTTCCCATCCTTACCAAGGGAACGCTCGATTCACCCGGCTGGATCTTTGACGACAACGCCCCCGGACTTGTCATGAACAGCCCCGGCGGTCTCGTGGGCGTGCGCTACGTCGTGACCTCAGAAGAGGTCGACCTGACCGGCCAACCCGACGTCCAATTCACCGGGACTCTGACCATCAATGACACCTCATCTGGAAACGAAGAAGAAGATAGCTTTGTCGCCTACCTCATCTTGGATGGAGACACCGCGAACCCCGTCAACCTCATCACCCGTCACGACCTCATCCTCGCTGACGGCATCCTGATCGGCGACGAACTCGCACCAGAAGAAGGAACTTTTACCAAGACCCTCAACCACGTCATTCCGGCGAGCGTGAACTCCGCCCACCTTATCATCGAGGGCATTAATAACTCCGGAAGCGAGGCCTTCAACGTCAGCGGTCTCGGCATCACGACCGCTCCGCCAGAATTGCAGGCCTACCCCGGACCGGTTGTTTTTGACAACAAAGGAACCGACTCCCCAAGCGATGACACCTTCACCTCAGACCTCGTCATCACCGCCGTTAATCTCGGTCTCAACACCGGTTGGATCAGCAACGAGACCCCGGCTATCGGCCTCTATGCCTTGCCAAATCCAGTGACCTTTGGACCTTTCGACCAGTTCAGGACTCTCGTCACAGTCACCCTCACCGATACTCTCGATTCCACCAAGACCGTCGACGTCCCCCTCACCCGGGAGCTGCCTGTCCTCACGGTTTCGGCCCCCACGAATATCGTACGCCTTGAAAATGGACCCGGCTTTGATGACGATACCATGAGTTTCGACCTCGATATCACCGGGACAAACGGAGGCCCGCGTTGGGTCACTCCCTCCGATGCCATCAGCCCGATGACAAGGGCATTTGGAGTCACGACCTTCACCATCCCAGCACCCCTTGAGGCGGGAACAATCGACTTCGACCTCAACGACGTGAGCTATCCTACCGTCGCCCAACCCGTGAGTATTCGGGTCTCAGACCGCTACCTCCTCGGACAAAGCGACCTCACCGGAAGCCTCGGCGATGTCACGACGGACCTCACGACATCCCCTTCAACTCGCTGGGTCAATGATGCGACCGCTCGCACCCTCACCCTCTCGACCGGGAGCGCTACCCTGAGCGTCGTGGAGTCGGAAGTCATCGACCTGACTACCGCTGGAGAAATCTACTTCACCGGCACCCTCCGGGCACTCGACACCAGTGGCGGTTCGAATTTTGAGACCGATGACCGCTTCAAGGCCGAGCTCATTTACAACACCGCCGGAGTCCCCACCGTGATCAACCTTATCACTCCCTATGATGTCGGAGATGGCGGAGCGTCCACCACCGGAACCCTCGGCGGAGCAAACGGACCAGCCAATGGCTTCATCAATGGATACCGCGGAGGAGCCGGCACCGACCTCGCTGACGGCGTCACCATCTATGCTTCCGTGGCCGAGGACTACGACGCTCACCGCGAGCGCGATGAGTTTAACACCTCCGGTCTCGACGGAGCTGGTAACCTCAACTCCGTCTTCAGCCTCAACTCCGCCATTCCGGCCGAAGCTGACGACGTTAAACTCGTAATCACCGGACAAGGCATTGGGGGATCGGAAAGTGTCGTCGTGAGCGACATCCTCTTCACCACCGAGAACATCACCAGCGACACCGATGGCGACGATCTTCCAAACATTTACGAGATCGCCAACGGTCTCAATCCAAATGACCCCACTGATCGCGACACCGATCTGGATGGCGACGGCCAATCAAACTATGCGGAATTCCTCGCTGGAACCGCTCCCAATGATGCCTCTTCCTTCCTCAGATTCACCGACTATGTCCTCACCGATACGACAGTCAGCGCCACCTGGTCGAGCGTACCCGGCCAAACCTACCGCTTCGAGTTTAGCACCGACCTCGAAAATTGGACCGACCTCGGTTTCGACATCCCGGCTGCCGATGCTCCTGCAACTAAAACCGAAACCGGAACTCTGGACCTCTCGACAATCGGTGCTCCTGACGCAGCTTACTTCCGCGTCATCGTGAAGGCGTAAACTTCCTTGAACCCCTAATCAAAACGGCTCCCTCCCTCTCGGGTTGGAGCCGCTTTTTATGGCGGAGCTTGAAAACTCACTCCTTAACTTGCCATCCTCAATATCGAGTCCAAGATAGTGAATATGCGCACGGAAATCCTCCTCTTGCTCTCCCTCACCACCCTCCTCCTTCCCGCGGCCGACTGGACCCAATGGCGCGGACCCACCCGTGATAGCAGTATTCACAAAGACGCCCCCCCTTGGCCAAAAAGCCTCACAAAAGAGAATCTTAAACTCCTCTGGTCCACCGACCTCGGCGAAGGCTACGCCAGCCCCATCATCGCCGATGGAAAGGTCATCACCGTCGAAACCCTCAAAAAGAAGGAGGAAATCGTCCGCGCCTTCGACCGCAAAACCGGTAAGGCTATCTGGGACGCCACCTGGGCCGGCTCCATGCGTGTCCCCTTCTACGCCGCTAAAAATGGCTCCTGGGTTCGTTCCACTCCTGCCACCGATGGCAAAACACTCTTCGTCGGAGGCATGCGCGATGTCCTCGTCGCCCTCGATCTCTCCACCGGAAAAGAAAAATGGCGCCGCGACTACCCCGCCGAAGAAAAAACACCCCTTCCCTCTTTCGGCTTCGTCTCCTCCCCCCTCCTCGACACCGATCACCTCTACGTCCAAGTAGGCACCGCCCTCCGCAAAATTAAAAAGAGCAACGGCGACACCGTCTGGCAGGCCCTCGCCGATGAACGCTCCATGTTCGGCAGCGCCTTCTCCTCCCCTTACCGCGCCAAAATCCAAGGCATCGACCAAATCCTCGTACAAACCCGAAACCTCCTCGGCGGCATCCTCCCCTCCAACGGCAAACCCGTCTGGTCCACCCCCGTGAAAGCAATGCGTGGCATGAACATCCTCCCACCCACTCCCATCGGAAACAAGATCTTCACCGCCTCCTACGGCGGAGGTTCCTTCCTCTACGACATCACAAAGGACCAAAAAACTCTCTCCGTCAAAGAACTCTGGAATGATGATAAGCGCGAAGGCTACATGTCCTCCCCCGTCGTCATCAACGGGAAAATCTACCTCCACGGCCGCGACGAACGCTTCCACTGCCTCGACCCCGACTCCGGTAAAACCCTTTGGACCTCCGAAGACAAATTCGGCAAATACTGGTCAATGGTCACTCAAGGCAAGCACATCCTCGCCCTCGACGAACGTGGGATTCTCCTCCACATCGAAGCCAGCCCAAAGGCCTTCAAGCTCCTCTCCCAAGTCGAACTCGACACCCCGGCAACCTGGGCCCACCTCGCCATCTGCGACGACGAACTCTTCGTCCGCCACCTCAAAGGCCTCAACGTCTACCGCTGGAAATAGGTCCTCCTACTTCTTTGGCTGATTGGAATCAGGCTTCTCTATCGATGCCGTCTCCACCTCCGTCTCACCCAAAATATAGCGGAATCCTTCCACCCACATCTTCAAAATCTCCGGATTATAAAAGACCTCGTTATTGTGACCAAAGGCGCTCACAAAAACGCGGCCCTTCCCATACTCCTTCACCCAAGCCAAGGCGTAATCGTTGTCCTTGCGACTCCCCTTCCTCTTCCCATTCACCTCGCTCTTCATATCGAGCGACATCAAGACGCGCTGCTTTGACCGGTCAAAATCTTTGTAAAGATAGAGCTCATCCTTCAGCTGGAATCCCTTCCCCCCGTGCACATCCTTCACAATCGGATGAGTCGGGTCCTCATTCGCGATATCCCAAGTCCCACCCGCGCCCCAAGGATGGCCATTAAAATTCCCGCCGATCATATCGACATATTCCGGCCATCCGCCATCCGTCGCCGAGTGAATCGCGAAGACCCCTCCGCCATTTTTCACGTAGCTGATCAATGATTCACGCAGCGCCTCATCCTTAAAACCCTTCTCAATGTGCGTGTTGTTGTTAAAGCAGATCGCATCAAATTTTTTGATGTTCTCCGGCTCAAAATTCGCGAGATCTTCCGAAACCGTCACTTCAAAAAGCCCCGTCTTCTCCCCCATCACCTTCAGCATCGTCTCCCCAATCCCAATCGAGCCATGTCGAAACCCATACGCCTTCGAAAAGCACAAAATCTGATGCTTCTCCTTCGGAGCCTCGATCTTCGGCAGATTTGCCTCCACCAATTCGGCGTCACTGAGCTTCTTCTGGGAAGCCGCAAAAACACCGAGAGCTAAAATCGGAACCAGCGCAAATAGGAGAGAACGTTTCATCTTACCATCAGTTACCGCCTCACCCTGCTCATTCTTTCGCTCCTGCGACCCACCCTCCGGGACTGATAGCCTTTCCAGCTTCGCAAAACCTCTTCCTCCATGGGCTTCATCTTCTCACGCACGCTCAAGACATCAGGATGCTTCCACCCCAATCCCTGTGATCTAAGAACCGTCACCTCCTTGCCCAACTTTCGTCTCTCGAAAGGCACCTCTCTTATTCCCGGATAGGCACGCAAAAATCTCGCACCCATCGATCCGCTTTCAAGACCCTCGAAATCGAAATACACCTTCCGCTCAGAAACTTCCCGCATCTGGGTCGATCTCACCACCTCGGTATCGGCGCCATGCCTCCCACTCTCCCCCTTCAGCCTACCGCTTGCAGCTTCCATCACGTCATTGCCACTCTTTCCCTCGATCTCCCTCGATCTCCATCGATCTCCCTCGATCTCCCTCGATCTCCCTCGATCTCCCTCGATCTCCCTCGATCTCCCTCGATCTCCCTCGATCTCCCTCGATCTCCCTCGATCTCCCTCGATCTCCCTCGAGCTGATAAGCCACCCCCACCAAGCAAGCAAAAAAAGCCACCCACATTCCAATCGTCATCCGAATCCCCATCTTCCCTAATGAGACACCGCATCGTCAAAGATGTTCAATCCGAAGCGAACTATCCGCTCATCTTCGAATAAACAATCGCACCCACAATCAACAAAACAACAACACCAAGAAAAATCCGACCGGACTTCTTCTCAGCAACCTTACAAAGCACTCAAAGCATATTGGAAGTTCGCCCGTCCCTAGATAAACGCAAGCCCTCGTACTGTCAGAACAAGCCTCATCATGCCTAAAACATCCCTGCATATTTTTCCAAACTGCGGCACCACCGTCGCAAAAGGAACTCCCGAACACGTCGCAAAATCGAAAACCTCAGTCACCGCCCCCTCCATCAAAAAGCACTAAATATCCCTGCATTAAATAGGCTTGGAATATCTTTCGCTAATCCGGCATCACAAACCGCCCTCGGCCATCGCCCAGCTTCGTGGGCTTTCGCACCCTCTCTTGGCCCGTCAACTCTCGATACCTCTCCGCCACCTCTCTCACAAATTTCTCCCGCCCGTAAACCACTCCGTTCGTAAACGACGAAATCCGTTTTCGCAAAACCACCCCTCTGCTCAAAACTCCACCCTCAGCCTGCACTTTCATGCGCGCGCGCTCCGTCACC
>JBLHUR010000113.1:0-19181 GCA_047629805.1 Akkermansiaceae bacterium
GTTTATGGAAGGTCCGGTCTTCACCAACCTTCTCCTTGCCGACGAGATTAACCGGACCCCTCCCAAGACCCAGGCAGCCCTTCTTGAGGCGATGCAGGAAAAGAGGGTCTCCTCCGGCGGCGTCGACTACAAACTCGACAAACCCTTCTTCGTTCTCGCCACCCAAAACCCGATCGAACAGGAGGGCACCTATCCGCTTCCCGAAGCGCAGCTCGACCGATTCCTCTTCAACGTCATCGTGAAATACCCAAGCCGCGAGGAAGAACTCGGCATCATGCGTAATGTCACCAGTGACGAGCAGCCAAAAATCGAGAAAGTCCTCGACGGTGCCGCGATCATGAAGTTTCAGCACCTCGTGCGCCGCATCCCGGTTGCCGATCATATTTTTGAATACGCCGCCTCCTTGATCCGTGCCACGCGCCCCGAGGAAGAGGAAGCACCGGATTGGGTGAAGCAATACATGTCCTGGGGTGCCGGTCCACGTGCCTCCCTGAACCTGATTCTCGCGGGTAAGTCCCGCGCCGCGCTGCGTGGCCGTTGCCATGTTGCGATCGAGGATATTCAGGCAGTTGCGCTGCCGATTCTGCGCCACCGTATCATTCCGAACTTCGCGGCAAGGTCGGAAGGAATGACCTCGGACAGCTTGGTCGAGCGTCTCCTCAAAGAGATCCCGACGGGCGATAAAAAGTAAGGGTCGAAAACCGGCTACCCCCCGGCCTCCCAAATTAAAGACCTGAAAAATGTCCCAGCACTTACCCAATCTCCAATACCTCGACCCCGAGCTTTTGCAAAAGCTCGGCGACCTCGAGCTGATCGCTCGTGAAGTCGTCGAAGGCTTGCGGGCCGGTTCTCACCGCAGCCCGCTCAAGGGATTTAGTACCGAGTTTGCGCATCACCGGCAATATGTCCCGGGTGATCCGATCCGTGACTTGGACTGGCGTGTTTTCGGTCGGACCGAGCGATACTACACCAAGCTCTACGAAGCGGAGACCAACTTCGACTGTCATATCTTGATGGATGCAAGTTCATCGATGACCTACGGCTCGGGGAAGGTCAGCAAGCTGGAGTATTCCAAGTATTTGGCATCGGCGCTGAGCTATCTCATCCTCAACCAGCGGGATTCGGTGGGTCTGAGTGTCTTTGATTCCGAGATGCGGGCGCACCTGCCGCCCCGCTCGACGATGAGTATCATCCTGCAGATTGAAAAAATCCTGAGGGAGATCAAACCGACCCCAAAAACGAGCATTGCCAAGCAGCTCAACGATATTGCGATGCAGATTAAAAGGCGCTCGTTCGTGATCCTGATCTCGGACCTGTTCTCGGATGTTGATGACATCATGCGCGGCTTGCAACGCCTTCGGTATGGCGGTCACAACGTTGTCGTTTTCCACACCCTCGACCCTTATGAACTCAAGTTCCCATTCAAGGGAACCTGGAAATTCGATGACTTGGAAGGTGATGAGGAACTCATCACCCAGCCGGAAAAAATCCGGAAAGAGTATCTGACGAACCTCAACGAATACCTCGACCAACTCAAAACCGGTTGCATCGGAAGTGGTATCGATTACACCCTCGTGGAAACCTCCCGCCCACTGGACGGCTTACTCAGTGAGTATCTTGAAAACCGTTCGCTGAACATGATGGGACCATCGGTAGGGGCACGCTAACATGACTTTTCTCAATCCACTGCTCCTGCTTGGAGCCCTCGGGGTGGCCTTGCCGATTCTCGCGCACCTGCTCAACCAGCAAAAGGTCAAGAGGACCGACTGGGCCGCGATGCAGTTTCTCAACCGCAACGTGCGGGTGCGCTCTCGCCAGATTCGCCTGCGCGACTTACTGCTCCTCTGCCTGCGTTGCCTCGCCCTGCTCCTCCTCGTATTGGCCTTCGCCCGCCCAGCGTGGCGGGATGGTGTTGCGAGCTGGATCCCCGGCGAGCGACGGGCCGGGATCGTCATCGGGCTCGACGCCTCCTTCAGCATGGCGCACGGCGGCGAGGACGCGACCCGCTTCGACCGCGCTTTGGATCAAGTCAAGGTGATCAGCGAGACCATCCAAGCGGGTGACCCGGTCTCCCTCATCCTCCTCGGCGGCGAAGACAAAGTCCTCATCCACGACATCGCTTTCGACCGCGAACGCTTCGCCGAACTCCTTCAAGACGTGAAGCCGCTACCGGCGGGGCTCGATCTCGATCGCGTTCCTAAACGGCTCAAAGAATTGGCCGACGATATGGAAGCGTCCCAAAAGGAGATCTACTTTATCACCGATGTTCAGGAGCGAGACTGGAGGCGCACCTCGGCGCGTTTCCAAGAGGCGCTCGCCGATCTACGCAGCGATGCCGAGGTCTTCTTAGTTCCGGTGCCCGGCGGACCCGCAAACCTCGCCGTCACCGAACTCGACCTTGTCTCGGGTGTGCTTCGTAAAGGCACCACCGCCCGTTACCAGGCCACCGTCAAAAACTGCGGCCCCGCCCCGGTCGCCAACATTGAGGTCCAGTGCCGCGTCGAGGGGGTGCAGATCGATAGCAAGACGATTCCTGTGATCGCCGCCGGAACATCGGAGACGGTGTCCTTATTTGTCCCTTTCCACAATGCCGGTGCCACCCGCATCACCGCCGAGATCAGCGGCGACCTTCTCCCGACCGATAACGTGCGGCGGGTCGTGGCGGTCGTCCGCGACCGCGTTTCGGTCCTTTGCGTAGACGGATCGAATGGCGATGCCGGCCGCCTCATCGTCTCCGCCTTGCTGGCCCGCAGCGACGGGGCGCAGGATGAAGACTACCTCGTCCGCTCGGTGCCTTGGCTGTCCCTACCGACCGAGCCGCTGGAGGAGGTCGATGTTCTCATACTTGCCGACGTTCCAGAGATCACCGCGCAGCAGGTCGAGCAGCTCACGCAATACGTCCGGGAGGGGAATGGCCTCGTTTGGTTCGCCGGGGAAAATGTCAAAACGGCGGTGTGGAACGAACGCACCGCGACCGGCCCCAACCCCTTGCTCCCGGCCAAGCTCGGGCCGCCGGTCGATACCACTACGAAGCTTGGAGCGGGCCAGCCGCTGGATCCCGCCATGCCGGACCACAGCGTCTGTCTCCCGCTGCTCTCCCTTCCGGAAGACCTATTTAGCGAGACCCATTTCCTAACCTTGCTGAACGTCGAACCCACCCCCTCGAGCTTCCCGATCCTCAGCCTCGCCGGGAGCGGTGCGCCGATCTTGTTGGAGCATTCGCTCGGCCGCGGCCACGTCTTCCAGTTCACGACCTCGGCAAATACGAGCTGGAATAATATGGCGCTGACGCCGGTCTTCCCGATGCTCATGCAGCAGATCGTGACCTATCTCGCGGGACGGGAATTCGAGCAGCCACGGGTCGTCGGCGATTCGCTCTCGCTCTTCTACGTCGATCAGCCCGACGCCAGCGACGCGGTCTTCGATACGCCTTCGGAGGAATCGATCACGGTCTCAGTCCGCGAACACCGCGGCCAGTTTGTCGCGATGTTGGAAGATGCGGCGGAGGCCGGCTTCTACGAAGCGAAGGTCAGCGTGCAGGCCCCGGGGATACCGGTGGCGGTCAACGTTGACCCGGACGAGTCGGACGTCGCCTCGCTCACCGTTTCGGATTTGAATGCGAACCTCGAGGGGCTCGACATCACACTGGCCAATTCGGAGGCAGAGCTCGCTGCGGCGATCGAAACTTCCCGTACCGGCCGCTCGTCTTGGCGGCAATTCATGATCGCAGGACTCGTTCTCCTCTTGATCGAGAGTCTCCTCGCCGACCGCCTCCGCAGGCGGAAACAGAAGCGCAACAAACAGGTAGAAGCGATGCCCGAAACCCTTCCCGAAGCACAAGATGCCTGAAACGATTCCCATCCTTAGCCAGATCGAGCAGGTCTTCTGGGCCCGCCCGCTGCCCACCGGTATCCTCGTGGCAATCTTCGCCGCGATCGTAGTGTTGAGCATCTACCTCTACCGCCGCCCGTGGGGATTGCCGCTCTGGCTGCGTGCCTCCCTGGTGATTGCTAGAATAGTGGTTCTCGCTTTGATCGTGGCCACTCTGCTCGAACCGACCGTCGTTGTCACCGAGACGCAAACACGGGTTCGAAGTTTGCCGGTGCTGCTCGATGTTTCGGAGAGCATGTCGATGAAGGATCAGCGTAAGCGCTCCGAAGACCTCGTCGAGGCCGCAGCGGCGCTGGGTCTGGTTACGCTCGAGGAGGAAGTCGAATTCGACCGCGCGGTCATGGAACTCGATGCGAAACAGCGCCAAGCGATCTCTTCGGCCTCGCGCCTCGATCTTGGCGCGGCCATCCTCAGTAAATCAGGCCTCCCGGTCTTCGAATCGCTCAGCGAGTCGCTCGACCTCAGCTACCACGTCTTCGGTCAGACTCCGCGCCTGATCAGTGATGAGGCCGTGGTGACTTCCGAGGATCTGGCCGGGCTGAAGGCCAACGAGTCAGGCACCTCGATTGCCGCTTCACTCGAGGCGGTGGCCAATTCCGGAGGGATCCCCCCGGCGGGCATCATCTTGCTGTCCGACGGCATCGACAATGCAACCTCGCAGCGGTCCGAGGCCGTCCTTCAGGATCTTGGCGCACGCGGCATTCCGGTCTACACCGTGCCGCTTGGTTTGCCCAATCCGGACGACGTTTCGATCCGCAACATCGTCATGCAGGAGGTCGCTTTTTCGGGCGACAGTGTGCCGGTCCGGGTCCATCTCCAATCAGAGGGATACGAGCAACGGACCGCGCGGCTCTCGGTGCTTCTCAATGATCGCCGCGTCTCCTCTCGCATTGTTCGCTTTGAGGGCGGACTGCAATTCGAAGAGGTCGATTTTAACGTTGATCTTAATAAGAAGGGAGCGGCACAGATCGACGTGATTATCGAGCCCTTTGACGACGAAGTCTCGATCGTCAACAACCGTGTCACGCGAAGTATCCGGATCGTGAATGAAAAGGTCAACGTGCTCTACATCGAGGGGAATGCCCGCTGGGAGTTTCGCTACCTGCGTGCCATCCTCAAACGCGACCCGCGGATCAACGCCACCTTTATCGCGTCCAATGTTGGGCCCGAGGTTGCACGGAACTCTCCGGAACACATCGAGCGCTTTCCGAACAAGCGGGAAGAGGCTTTCAAGTATGACCTCGTGATTCTCGGTGACGTCGAGGCCTCCTTTTTTACCGAAGAAGAGCTTGGGCTGCTCGAAGAACTCATCCGGGACCGCGGCGCATCGCTGCTGATGCTTTGTGGACCGATGCACTCGCCCGGTTCCTATGCCGGGACGCCGGTGGAGACCATGCTCCCGGTTCGGTTTGAGGCCGAAGCGAAATGGGATAAAATCGCAGAATCGGTTTACCCCGTGCTGACCCCCGAAGGCCGAAGCAGTCTCGTGATGACATTGGAGAACGAGATGGAGCTCAACGATCGTATCTGGAGCCGCATGGCTCCGATGGATCAACTGCCGCCGCTGCTCTCGGCCAAGCCTGCCGCGACTGTTCTCGCGGTGCTCTCGGACAGCACGACTCGGGACCAAGGCTATCCCTTGGTCGCGTGGCAGCGCTACGGGACGGGCAAGTGCATGTCGATCGCTTCGGACCGGCTATGGCGGCTGCGTTATAAGACCGGCGACAAGTATCACTGGCGCGTCTGGTCGCAGTGCATCCAGTTCATGACGCTCTCGCGGCTGATGGGTGAACACAAACGCATCCGCTTGGAAACCGACCGCTCGGTGTATTCCGTAGAGGGTCAGTGCCGCTTGTATGCTCATGTTCTCGACGACAACTTTGAGCCCATCGTCCAGCCGGTATTTGAGGTCTACGTGACGAGTATGTCTGGTGGGCAAGCCAAGGCACTCGTCAGCCTTCGGCCAGACAGCTCGCAGCCTGGTCTCTACGAGGGATACTTCACCCCGCCGGAAGCGGGTCGATACAGGCTTGAGGCCAACGAAAACGACCAACGGATTTCTAGCACCACAGAGTTTCAGGTGAGCGACGTCCGGCAGGAGTTTCTGGACACCGGGATGCGCCCTGACCACTTGCAACGGATTGCTGACCTGACCGGCGGCACCAAGCTCGGGGTCCGCGAACTCTCCGAACTCACCACCCTCATCAACCGCGATCCGGTCACCCTCACCCTGCGTTCCGAGCGCCCCCTGTGGGATCATTGGCTCGTTGTCCTGCTGCTCGTTGGGCTGCTGGGTAGCGAATGGATCCTACGAAGAAGACACGACCTACCATGAGCGAAGCATTTCCAAAGTCCGCCCTCGAACCGTGCCTGCGCGCGGTGTCGCACCGCATGCAGCGCAAGCACCTCAGCGCTGGCTTTTTGGCGCTCTTCCGTTGGGGGATCCCACTCTTTTTGCTTGGGATCACCCTCGACTGGCTGACCTACCTGCCAACCGCTGGCCGGGCCGTGGTTTTGGCGATCCTCGTGGGAGTTTCGCTCTACAAGGCATGGCGACACGGCTGGCGGCACCTGCGGCTTTTCAACGCCACGCGCGCTGCCTTGGAGGTCGAGAAACAGCACGGCGGCCTCGAGAGCTTGCTCGTCACTGCGGTCCAGTTCCGCGAATCAAAAACGGCACCGGGAACATCGGCAGCGCTCATAGAGGCAACCTGTAGTAAGGCCGAAGGCACCGCCGGGGATTTGAAACCGGGTAAGATCGTAGACTTTAAGAGCCTGAAGATCCCAATCTGGGTCGCTTCAGCCTTGGCAGGATTAGTGCTCGTTTTCGCGGTGGTCAACGGCTCCTTCCTCGCCGCAGGTTTGGCGCGGATCTTCAACCCTTGGACAGAGATTGCCTACCCCACCAAAACGAAACTCGACCTCAGCGCACAGGAGCTGGTGGTGAAGGAGGGCGACAGCGCCAAGATTATCATCGGGGTGTCCGGCGTCGTTCCCGACACCGCGAAGTTCTTTCTCCGCACCGGCGACGGAGACCCTCGCGAAATAGAACTCACCGTCACGGACGGGCGCTGCGAATACGCCCTCGCCTCCGCCTCGCGTGACTTCAGCTACCGGATCAAAGCCGGGGACGCGCGCAGCGACTGGTATCAGGTTCGGGTGATTGCGGCACCGCGCATCAAGAAGGTGCAGGTCGGTCTCGAGTTTCCCAGCTACCTCGAACGCGCGGCCGAGACGGTCGAAGCGTTAACCCTGACCGTGCCACAGGAAACGAAGCTCCGCTGGCAACTCACTCTCGACCGCCCCATCCGCGAGGCGATGCTCCACCGTGACGGCAAAGAACCGCTGCCGCTGCAAGTGACCAACGGCGGCCGCCAGCTTGTCATTGAAGACGAGGCAGAAGCCTCACGAGGCTACAGTTTTTCGTGGGTCGAAAACGAGCACGGGTTCGATTTT
Organism: Akkermansiaceae bacterium; assembly: GCA_047629805.1. GTDB lineage: Bacteria > Verrucomicrobiota > Verrucomicrobiia > Verrucomicrobiales > Akkermansiaceae > SW10. Next base: position 7,348 of record JBLHUR010000113.1, read on the forward strand.
ACGAGCCCGCGTTATTACCTTCAGGTCGCCTCGGACCAGGCTCCGCGGGTCGAATTAACGGCGCCCGAAGCGAATCTCGTCGCAATGATCGGTCGCCCGCTCAGCCTTGCGGTCCGCGTCCAAGACGACCACGGGATTGGCTCAAGCGCCGTCGCCTATCGTGTCAATCAACGTGATGAAGTGGCCGTTGCATTCAAGCTCTCCTCTCAGGATGGCCAGGGCGACCAGCCCATCGACTGGGATTACCGCGAGACGCTCCCTGACCTAAAAATCGGTGACACCGTCTCCTTCACGATGGAAGTCAGCGACCGTTACCCAGGAAAGGACGGCCCGCATCTCGTTCGCTCGGACACCCGGCGGATGACCTTCCTCTCCAAAAAGGATTATCTCAAACAGATCCAGAAGAAGAAAGACAACCTGCTCGCGCGCGTCCAGTCGATTTACCGGCAGCAGCGTTCGGCGTTTGAGAGCGTGCGGAACCTTGAACCGGATGCCGACAGCTATATGCAGAGCTGCCAGATCGAGGCGATCCGGCAAGAACTGGTGCGGGACCAACTCAAGGAGATCGCGTCACAAGTGAAGTTCTTGCTTGATGACCTCGCCGTAAACAAGGTCTCGGATGCGCCCGCGGGCGAGTCCCTTGAGCACGTTCGTTCGGCCTTGCTCGACATCGCGGAGACACCCCTCGCCAACGCGGCGTCCCGCCTGCGGCACCAGTCCGGGGTGGCAGGGGGCGATACACAGGAACGCCCCGATCCTTCATCGGCAGCACGTGCCGTCAATACTGCCGCCCGCGAGTTAGGCAGCTTGGTCTTACTCCGCTCGATTGATACGGCCCAGGAAGTCTACGCACGGGAAGCCCGCATGCTGGCGCAGGTCCAAGCGTCCTTGCGCTGGCGGACCGTCCAAGCCGGGTCGGTCGAATCCTCTGAAGCGGGAGTTTCTCTTTCCAAAGAACAAGACGAACTGGCGCAGTGGACCCATCGTCTGATCTCCGATCTTCAAGATGGGATGCAGTATGAGAAGCGACCGTTGGCCGTTCTCCGCTTGAAGCAAAGTGTTAAGGGTTTGCAGAAGGCTCAGACTGAAGAGAGGATGCGTCAATCCGCCGTCTTGATCACGCAAGGCCAAGGCGATCAGGCAGAGCGTCTTCAGTCCGACTTGGTCACGACTTTACTCGATGCAGAGTTCAGTGTGCGCCTCAGTGGGGCGTATACGACCCTGATCAAAACCCGGGATCAGATGCGTTTGCTTGTCAAAGTTCAGGCGATGCTTCGCGAACAATGTGCCGCCATGTCAGCTCAAGATTTTGAGGTGCGTGGTGCGCAAGCGGCCCAATCCCAAGAGAATCTTCGTAAGCGTCTGTTGACCCTGCTCCTGCAGACCGTCCCTGCGCCGCGAACCCAGCTCTTTGATGAAACTTTCCCGCAAGCGCCTCCGGTTCAAGCCCTCTTGAAGGACGCCGATCGCGCGATGGCGGAAGCGCTTCAGCAATTCGCGGCCGGCCAACAGGAAGCCGCGATCGCACAGCAGCGCGAAGCTGAGCAGGCCCTGACCCACCTCGCGGAGCTCGTGGATCGGTGGTCCGTGGAGCTGGGTATTCAGACCCTTGGTCTCAGTACTCTGGTCGCTGTCACCAGTGATCGTCTTGCGTTTATCGAGGAATACGAAGCGAAGGTGATCGCGCTCCTTGAAAAAACCGATATCGCGGCGGCGGACGAGAAGAAGGTCAATGGCCTCGCTGAGCCTCAGCTTCTCCTGACCGAGGAACTGGCGGCATTTAACGGTGACCTCGTAACGCAAAATCAATTGGATCCAGATCAAGACATCCCACCGTTACTGAGTCGGATGAAGCGGGCGGAAGGAGCGATGCGCAGCGCGGTCACATCACTGAAGGCGAACGATGCCGAGCAAGCGCTCGGCCACCAGGAGCAAGCGGCCGATATCCTGGCCGAGGCCTATGCGATCGTGACCACCCAAAACGACCAGCTCGGATTGCTGCAAAGCTTGCTGATGTTTCAGCGATCAGTCCGGTTTGCCAATCGCTACATGGGCGATATCGTCGCCGAGCAATGGGACTTGATCACGGCGACCAAGGCCTTGAAATCAGACGACGTCTCAGGCCTCCTTCCGATGTTCGTCCACCTGAGACGCTGCATGGATGATGTCGCGCCCCTGTTGGACTTAGTGGCCCAGAGAGTGGACGTCGGCACGCCGTTGACCTTTGCTGCCTCGGATCTGCAAGACGCCGTGGATTCTTTGGAAATCGGCGACACGCTCGACGCCCTTGATGCTCAAGACGTCGCGGCCGAGTCGCTTGGGCAAGTAAATACGCTGGTCAAGGCGGTAAAATCGCAGACAGGCTATATCGCTGAAATTATTGAATTTTTGCATGCCTCCGTCGCGGATACCGCCATGCTGGAATACCAGCAAGATGAGTTGAAACTCAAGACGGAGTCAGCCACCCAGGCGCAATTCAAAGCCCTGGCAGAGGCGCAGCGGAAGTTGCTGGCCAAGGCCGAAAAAGAGGAAGAGATCCTTCTGTCTATCACAGGGATGAAAAGCTATTCCGAATCTCCCAAGCTGATGCGTGAAGCACTCGCTCGACTGGAAACGAACGACGCGTCTGGCGCGGCCGCGCAGATGGATCTCGCACGAGCGGTACTCAAAGCGAACGCCGAATCCTTATTTACGGTGATCAGCATGCTCCACGGCCTGCCGAATATGGATACCGAGCTCAAGTCCTTTACCGATCCGGGCGTTGAGCGATTACTTGAGGTGCTGGCCGTTGCCAGTGCGCACAAGGTCTTGTTCCGGGATACGAACGCCGCCAAGCCGCAGGAGATTAAAGCGATGGCAGCGCGCCAAAGCGAACTGACGGCGCGGTGCCAGAAACTTGACCAAGTCGGTGAGCCGCACGCGATGCTCGAGGCCGCGTCGGAACAGCTTGCGGCGGCTGCCACCGCCATGCAATCGCCCGACCGCGACGCCATCAAACGTAGCCAGAAAGTGGCGATGCAAACGCTTCGGCATTTCATCATCGAGCAGGCCCTGATTCTCGAAACCGCCGCACCCCCGCCTTCGCCCTCTCCAGGGGATCCGGACGATGGTGGAGAGGGCAGTGACTCCGAGTCGGCCTTTGCCGCCGGGTTTATCTCCGACTTTGTGAGCGGTGAAGCGCCCAAAGACCAGCGAACCGGTTGGAAAGTTCGGGCCGACCGGAACCGAGCCGCGCTGAATCAGAACTTCGCACGCGAGCTGCCGTTGGAATACCGGGGCTTGTTGAAAAACTATTATGAGAGGGTTGCAGAATGAATATGATCACTAACAGCAAACAGCGTTTTCTCACCGGGGCTTTGTGCTTTTTCATGGCCAGCGTCACCGCGGTGCCACTTGCCGCGCAGGAAAAGCCAGCGGAAGCCGAAGCGCCCGAGATGACCGAGCAGACTGAAAAGGCCATCGAGCGCGGCCTGACATTCCTGATCTCCAGCCAGAATAAGGACGGCTCATGGTCTACCAAGGATCCTGCAAAGGATGGGGGAGGGGGATACGCGATCGCCGGCACCAGCCTCGGGTTGATGGCGTTCATGGTCGAAGGCCACTTCCCCGGTTTCGGCCCCTACGGTAAAGCGTTGGACCGTGCGAAAGATTTTCTGCTCAAAAGATCCAAGGATTCCCCAACCGGCGCGATGGGCGTGAAGATGTATGAAATCGGCCTTTATACCATCGCGATGTCCGAGCTTTGGGGGATGACCCGCGACCCTGAGGATAACAAAGAGATTCAAGTGGCGTTGGAGAAAGTCGTCGAGGTTATCTTAAGATCACAGAGCCCGCTGGGCGGGTGGCGCTACGCGCCAAGGCCGGACGCCGGTCAAGACACCTCGGTCACCGCGATGGTCTTTGTTTCGCTCGCATCGGCACGTGAGGCCGGCGTCCTGGTGCCGGCTGAAACGATCGAAAGGCTGACTGGCTATCTCCGCGATCAGGCCTTCGACGAGCAGCGGGGCGGCTTCGGCTACCAGGGCAAAGGCTACACCATCGCCTGCACTGCGGGGGGCGTCTATGCGGCCCAACTCGCTGGCAACCGGGACACCGAATGGGTCTCGGCCGCGATCAACACCCTTGAAAACGACCCGAAGATGTTTTCCCGAAAAGACAACGGCCACTTCTACTACTCGCACTACTACGCGATGCAGGCGATGGTGCAGGCTGGCGAAGAACACTACGCCAAGTGGTATCCCAAGATCCGAGATGCCCTGATCACCTTGCAGCAGCCCAACGGGTCGTGGCAGGAGAAGGAACTGGATTATCCGCATAAGACGCCGATGTCGATTATCATCCTCGGAACCCCGAATCGGTATATTCCCGTTTATCAACGCTAAAGTACGAGAGGTTCAATGTTCAATAAACCATTCCTTGATGTGACCTATAAAAAGATGACTCCTATGAACACAATTTCTCAAATTACGATCACCTTAATTCTCCTGGTCAGCGTAGTGGTATGGCCCTTGCCTGCGATGGGGCAGGATCAGGCGGGCGCGATCTCCGGTGACGAGATCGTCGCGCTGAATGCCAAGCTGACCGAGGCCGGTGAGTCCGCATCCTCAGCCAGAAAGAAACTCGCGATTCGGCGTGTCATCCGTGCCACCGAGGCGCTGATTAAAAAAAATCCAGGCGCGCCCAACCGCTACGAGGTTCTAAACATCCTCTTCCGTAGCCAGCAGGTCCTGTTCAGCCTGGATGACTCGGCGGCGAATCGGGAAACCTTTTTAGCGACCTGTGAAAAGCTCGCCGCGGCGCCGAACGAATACGCGGCGCTGCGCCTCGATGCCGACCTCTTGCTGACGCAGGCCAAGTCAGCCCGAGAGGGCGGGGACACCCACGCCCGCTCCGATGCGCTCCGCCCCTTGGTCAAGCGCTACCGGGACACCGAGGTCGAGGCAAAGGTCATTCGGATCGCCATCATCATGTCGCTGGAGCTCGGCAATACCAAGTTGGTCAATGACCTGCGCGAGGTCGTCGCCCAGCGTTTCCCGGGCGATATGGACCTGATCAATTTTCAGCGCGAGAAGCTCGCGGGCCAGGTCTTTGGCGCGCCCTTCATCGGCACTTTTGTGCGGGGCGATGGCAAGACGGTGCGGTTCCCGATGGACTTTCTTGGCACGACGACGGTGCTCTATTGCTGGTCGAAAGAAAACAAGGGCTTGGAGGATCTCAAGGCACTGGCCGCTGCATGGAAGAAGGCCAAGGTTGAGATGAAGGCCGACGGCCGGTTCCAGTTCGTCAGCATGAACATGGACGATCTCCCCGATGCCGGCGAAGGGATCTTGCGCGGGCTTGGGCTCGACTGGCAGGCGCTCAAAATGCCCGATGGTCAGGATAATCCGATCTATCAAACGTATCTCAAAAGGGACACGCCGACCATTCTGATTGTCAGTCCGACCGGGTATGTCGCGCTCTATCAATCCGGGGGGCGTAGCGATAGAACCTATGAACGGCGCTTGCAATCGATGATGTCCAGCGGATGGGTCCGAGCCCGCTATTCCAGCCAGCTCCAGTCGGTCTTTGCGGCTGAGTTCCTTGTGATGGATCCCCAGGGGGATTTTGATCCGGCCAAGCCGGCTGAGTATAAGGCGATTTCCTCGGGGGATGCTACGAAGGAAGACAAGTTGCCCCGCACCGCCGCGTCGGTTCCCGAGGACAAACTTCACGCGATCCAAGCGTGCTTCATCGATCCGCCGCTGCGTTACCGCACGCCGTATGATCAGGTCATTGTGAATTACGAGAAAGCCGACGCGCTCTGTCGGGCCGCGATCGCGGCGCATCCGAAGGCCCCGGACCTGTGGATCGTGCGCAACCGTCGCATCAGTGCTCTGATGGGCTTATGGAAGACGCGTGGCGATCAAGAAGCATTTGCCTCCGCCGTGGCCGAAGCGAACGAGGCAGTCGAGAGCAACTACCCGCCGGGCACCGATGTGGTGGCGCGGCTCTGTTTGGCAAGGCAGGAGCTCCGTGCGGCCGAGTCCGATCCCCAAGCGATCATTAAGAATTTCATCAAGGCCGCAGGGGGAGCGCAGGCGTCCGGCCCGGCACTCACGGCAGCCTCGCTTCTCGCGCTGGATACCGGCGACCGGCTACAGCACGATCAGTCCCGCCGAAGTTTTCTGGACAAGCACGCCGACGACCCGGCGATGTGGACGGCGACCGCCTTCCTGCTGGACCGCTACCACCGCTACTGGCAATACCACCCGCCATTCATGGCTGGCTGGACGTATGGCCGACGCCAAGGACACTTCCTTGGGATCGGCACGCCCGAAGACGCACAGCGCTCCTTCAAGACTGAGTTGAAAACGCTTGATGGCGAGACCGTCAAGATCCCCGAGTCCTCCGACGGCAAGTGGACCGTGATCTCGTTTGCCTCGACCGCCGCAGATAGCGGGTATCTGCAGCGATATGTCGTCCCTCTAGAGAATCGCCCCTTTAAAGATATCAACCTCATCGCGGCCGTCTTGGATGATGATGCCGAGGCGGCACGCAAGGTACTCGAAGAGAAGAAAAAGCCCGACACCTTCCCGACCCTGCTTGTGCCTGGCGGGCTGAAGAACCCGATCGTGCGCAAGCTCGGCATCCTCGCGGAGGACACACGAGCCAATATCCTCATCCTCCGCCCCGATGGCAGCATCGCGGTCGCGCTGTCGGCGCTGTCGATGGCGAGCAAGGGCAACGTGGTGCAGAACGTGATCGAATTACACGACGAGAAGATGGTCGATGAAGCGCTCGCCCGGAAGGATCTCGATGAAGCCAAGCGTCTCGCTTTCGCGTATGCGCCGGTCGAAGTGCCGACCCCGGCGGGTGAGAAAAAGAAGAAGCCGGTCAAAATTTCGGTTCCGCACCTGCGTAGTCGGGCCAAGGTCTATCAGGCGATGGGCAATCTCAAGGCGGCCTACGCCGACGCCGAAGAGGCCTACTTGGCCGTCAACATCTCAGCTGGCTATATCAGCATGCGAACGGACGAACTGGAAGAGACCGAAGCGCTCAAAGCCACCATTTTCACCGCTCTGGAAAAACAGAAATAAAACCCGCCCGGCCACTCGGCGCCCTGCTCAGTGATTACCTCGCAAATCGCTCATTGAACATGATGGGACCATCAGTAGAAGCACGCTCATGAATTTTCTTAATCCACTCCTCCTACTAGGAGCCCTAGGAATCGCTTTGCCTTCCACGGCCACCTGCTAAAATGCTTACGAGTGTTCATTCCCCGGATTTAGCGATGGCGACTTGGATTTGTAGCAGATTAAGGTGCACGATTAAGTAAGGACTGAAGACATGGACCAGCAGCATGAGATAAACTTGTCGAAAGAGCAGTGGCAGACACGACAGACCTTGGTTGACCGGGCTCGCGATCCCAGCGACAGCCAAGCCTGGGACGAATTCACCGACTATTATGCGAGCTTTATTCGCATGGTCCTGACGCAGTTGCACGCGCCACTGGATGACCTCGAAGATCTTAGCCAAACCATCTTGGTGAAGTTATGGCAGAACCTGTCAACAGTGGAACTGGGCCGTGACCACGCCAGGTTTCGCACATGGCTGGGAACGGTCATCCGCAATACCTTCTATACGCATTGCAGCCAGGCTGCCTCGCGAAAACGCCGAGAGACCAACGCCGCCGTCGCCGACGTCGTGCCACCGGATATTGACGACATCATTGAAAGCGAGTGGAGGAAACACATCATTGCGCTGGTCATTGAACGCTTGAATGCCAGTTTCTCGGGCAAGGCCATGGACGTTTTTACGATGACTCTCGATGGAAAGTCCGTTGACGATATCGCGTCGGCGCTTGAGTTGACCAAGGACTCGGTCTACGTGCTGCGCAATCGTGTCCAGTCGCGCTTCCGCAAGGAAGCAAGACAGTTGCGCAGCCACCTGGAGTTTTACCAATGAAGGCAGAATCGAGAGACCGAACCCAAGCCTTGAACAATCTGTTTGAGGAAGCGTTTGAGGAGATTGATCCGGCAGCAGAATCGCCTCTTTACGGCCAGCTTTGCTCGCTTCAGGAGCGCTACGGTCAAGCTGAATTGATTGCGGTGGGCGGCATGAAACGCATAGTCAAGGTCCTCGATCGGCACGGTAATCGTCACGTCGCCATGGCTCGTTTGCATGAAGACGCAAGCGAGTTGCTCTTTGACCCATTTATTCGCGAGGCACGGCTGACCGCGCTGCTCGAGCACCCGAACGTCATCTCCGTTCACGATGTCGGCGTCGACAAAGAGGGCCAACCGTATTTCACGATGGATCTAAAAGTCGGTGATGGCCTCGATGTGGTATTGCAGAAGGCCCTTGCGGATGGGGGATACCCGCTATCGGATCGGCTCGATATCTTCCTCAAGGTTTGCGATGCGATCACCTACGCGCATTCGCGCGACGTCATTCATCTTGACTTGAAGCCGGCCAACATTCAGGTCGGTCATTATGGCGAAGTGTTGGTCTGTGACTGGGGCTTGGGAAAATTGATCGGCGGCACTGATGAGATCGATGATGACGAGTTGCTCAATCCCGATCTGTTGAGCGGAATGACGGTGTACGGTAAGATTAAGGGAACTCCCGGCTATATGGCACCAGAGCAGATTCGCGGCGAAGATCGGGACAAACGCACCGACATTTACGCATTGGGCGCCCTACTTTACGCCGTGCTGACCTGTCGACCGCCCCTCGACGGTGACACCGACGCCATGCTGGTGGCGGCAGTGTCCGGTGATATTGTGCCGCCAACCGAGCGCGGGAGCGGCGTTCCCGAGAGCTTGAGTGCCGTGGTCATGAAGGCGATGGCGCTAGAGCCGTCCGATCGCTATGCGTCGGTGAGTGACTTGATCACAGACGTCCGCGCGTTTCTTGGCGGTTTCTCTCCCGTAGCCCATGAAAGTGGGCTGTCGACCGAGTTTTTGTTGTTCTATCGTCGAAATCGCGTCAGCTGCAATCTGGCCGCTGCATTCGTGGCGATGGTGGTGGTGGTGACAGCCTTGTTCGTTGACCGTCTGAGTGCTAAGCGTGTAGAGGCCGAGATGTTAGCGGCGCGTTTGCATGTGGAAAAGGAGGAGACCGAGACACTAGCGGCGCGGTTGCGGGTGGAGAAGGAGGATTCTGAGACATTGCTTCGGGAGGTAGGGCTACTGACCACGGCGCTTCCCGTCGATTTGGTCGCCACTGGCGATCAGTTTAGCCATGACTTCTTTTATCAACTGCCATTGGTGTCTTATGAACTGTCGATACGTTCCCTGAACGACATGATTCGTACCGAGCCGGAGCGCGCCGATGAGGCGCGTGTACAGCTTGCGTATCTCTACTTCATGAGCGCAGAGTTTGCTAAGGCGAAGCCGTATTTTGAGATCGACCCCAAGCGCATGCGCGGGCTTGTCAGGGTCAATGAGGCGTTGGTTAAATCGTTTGATCCGGATAAGCATCAGACCTCGGCAACCCAGCTGGCCAGGATCATTGAGACGGTGCGGTCGATGAACCGATCCTTGCTGTCAGAAAAGATCATCTCCTACGACTACGCATCGTTGGGATATCGAGAGGGGTATGGACTGGCGGTCAAGGCAATGTTTGGCAATCATGCGCACTGTTTCAACTACGAAGCAGAGACCCAGACACTGACGATCGATGGAGGTGGCGAGTCTTTCTCTCTGCAAACCGGACAGGGGCAGTATCCGCTGCGATTTCTGCCAATAAAGCGCTTGATTCTTATTGATACGGTGATTTCGAACAGTTCGGAAATCGCCGAGCTGAAGATGCTTGAGATGGCGGATTTGCGCGGCAGTCAAATCAGCTCAATGGGGGGGGGAAACATGTTCCCGCAACTAAAAACACTGATTGTTCGGCCTGACCAACTGTCTCAAGAAGAGAAGAACAGACTGCGTCCGCAAGTTCGCATTAAATAGCGAGCTTCGGTCGGGGGGGGGGGAAGATTCAATGGATCGTGGAGAAACTTGGCAATGGAGTCGGCCCCCTACGTGAGTGGGCTAGCAAAGGAAATGGGCTAACGAAGGCTTCTGCCTGTCGGTCTTCGGCGGATCTATTGATCTCATGCGGGTATTTTTACAGGCGTAGTATTTGGCAGAGATTGGTGCGCGTCACGGAGTAGCAGTGTCATCCCTCCGGTTGAAATTCCTTTGCGAGGAATCTTTGCATCTGGAGCAGATTTCAAAGCGAGAGGCGTTTAAATCCCTTTAGATATAGGGAATCACCTCTTTGTTTTATGCCAGCATACTGCTCCGTCTACCCGTCCTTGAGATCGCGTAGCGACCATATTTCTCCTGCGAGTGCTTTTAGGGAACCTCGCGGTCTCCTGGCGCCGTCTTTGCGTTTCGGGCCAAAGCGTTCCCGTTGGCTTTTGAAGAACTCATTCACGAATTCCTTGCTCCCCAAGACAGCCCCGTCTTTGAAATAGCGGACCTTGCAAGACACCACTTTTGCGATCTTTAGATCTTTGGCGTCTTCTTTTTCAAGCCGGGCCAGTTCCTTGTCTGCCGCCTTCTTTTTCATGCCCTTCCGCTGAACTCGCTTCTTCCCGTCGGAGCTGATTTCGCTTTGTTCGCTAGCGTTGGTGAGGAGGAGTTTGCGGTATTCTTTCGAAAGCCCACCTTGGGCCCACGCTCTCGATGTGCCCGCATGCCCTTCGTGTCCACGCAGCGCGCGGACGAGCCCGCTTTGAGCTTTCGCCGCACCCCGCCCACCACCCACCGCTTCACCGTAGGAACTCCAACGGTAGTCGGCGGGGTCGTCGCAAATCTCGGCACGGACGGGATTAAGATCGATGTAAGCGGTCATTGTCCGGCAAGTGAATCCACTCTGCACAATCACGCTGTGAAAGCGATCCTCCCAGAGAGTGCCGCGCATGCCATGACGTTTGTTAAACCAACGAGTGAAGCGTTGCAGAAGGCCTTGCATGAACCCGCTCAGGCGATGCATCCGTTTAGTATAACGCTCAAAAATGGCCGCAAGCTGGCTCCGCCCATATACTCGCTCCTTCGCTTGATCCTCCTTGCTCAGTCGTAAGAAACCCTCACGCTTCCCATCGGCAATCAAACGAGCCTCCAGAATTTCAGCAACCACCCCAGAGACATAAGTGCGTGAATAAAGCCCGCCAAGACGGTGAATCAGTTCCTCCTCCGAGATCCCAAATTCACCATCCTCCGATGGCGGGGGAACCTCAAGAAGGAGGTGGAAATGGTTCGTCATCACGGAATACGACAACACCCGGCACCCACTAAAACGCTCGTACATCCGCATCAGAACACGGAATTGTTCCTTTTCCTCGTCTTGAAATAGAAACTGCCGGTGCACCACTCGCGAGGTTACGTGATACAAGGCCAAATCAGGCAAAGTCCCATCCGATTGGTGCGGAAGAATCAGTCTAGGCTGCGGCGTAGGGGATACTGGTCAGCCTCAAACAACGGAGTCAAGCTAATCTCTGCAATTACTATGGGAAACTGAATCACTCCCCCACAGAGGATGACAACGCGGGGTCAAAGGAGTCTTACAAACCGAAGGATTAACCATCATATCAATCAAATCCAACCACTGCTGTTTTAACGATCTGTGGGACACCCCCGTCGAGGTTTCGAATGACGGTGGCCACCCCCCTTTCGCCCCCCTCCGCTCCGGTCCAAGGGCGGCTTCAGAGCCCTCCCGCCAAAAGCAAATTCCTAGCATTCATTCCGCCACCGACTACCTTGGCGCTATTTAGTGCGGGAAACTGCACGCGCCATGGCTCGATCGTCCTCTCAGGACTCACCCTTACTCCAAAAGCACCCCCTTCGTCCAAAGCCCCGCCT
>JBLHUR010000114.1:0-19157 GCA_047629805.1 Akkermansiaceae bacterium
CAACCGCTTTCCACACCGCTTGTCTGGAGCTATCACAATCGCTTTGGCTTCAGGAAAAACCGGCCCAAGCCATCCTCCAATTAAACAAAGCGGCCATGGTTCCGGGTCAACCCGCCCCTTACGCAGCCCTTGTCTGGTATCTTGCGAATCGTTCCGCCGACCTCTTCATCGGAAATCCCGTCCGCCATTTCCAACATCTGGCCTCCCGGATGTCCGGTGAGCATCGTGAAATGAGAAGCTGGCGAGCTTGGGCTTGCTTTCACCTCGCCGAAGTCGCGCTTCCTTCATCTGACTACCCTCGCGACCTGGAACAGCTCGAAAAAGAAGACCTGCAAATCCCCTCGCCAGGCGAAGTTGAAAAAAATCTTCCCTCATGTGACTCATCCAGCTTGCCCGTCGCAAAAGCTCTCGCTAGAACCCTCCCCGTCACGCGCCCATAGCTCAACTGGATAGAGCATCGCACTTCTAATGCGGAGGTTGCAGGTTCGAGTCCTGCTGGGCGTGCCACTTTTTCTTTTTTCAATGTTCATCGTCTTTGAAGGGATCGACGGCACCGGTAAGTCCACCCAGGTCAAGCTGCTCGCCGAAGCACTCAGGGCGCAAGGTCGCGAGGTTATTACCTCGAAGGAACCCACCGACGGCCCGCACGGCACCCGGCTTCGACAGTCGGCTGCAGCCGGACGCCTTTCTCCCCAGGAAGAACTCGACCTCTTTCATCTTGATCGGAGGGAGCATGTCGAGAGTCTGATCAAGCCCGCGCGCACGCGTGGTGCGGTCGTAATCCTCGACCGATACTTTTTCTCAACGATGGCTTACCAAGGCATCCGGGGGTTCGATCCGCTTGAAATTCGCCGCATCAACGAAGAATTCGCCCCCCTCCCCGATCACGTTTTCATCCTGGAACTCGATCTCGACACCGCCCTCGACCGCATCGGCGTCCGCGACGGCCAGGCCAACGAATTTGAACAAAAGGAAGCCCTCCAAAAATGCCACGATGTTTTCGCGTCGTTAGATGATGACTTCGTCCACCGCATCGATGCCGGACAGAGGCCTGAGGAAGTTCATCAGGATGTCTTGTCAGTCTTGTCGGAGTAAGGAAGCCATTGCGATGTCTCCCTCCTACCGCAATATACGCGCCCAACTCGGCGATTCTCTTTTAATGATACCTGCGGTCGCTGCCGTGATTCGAAATGAGGTTGACGAACTCCTCTTACAAAAAAAGTCAGATGGCTCATGGAGCCTCCCCGCCGGTGCCATCGAACTTCACTACTTTTCGCAGGCAGAATTTCCTGGATTGGCTCTCCCCTATCCTACCGAGGTTCTTTACGGTGATTCGGGAGGATTCTCTTGTCATTCCTGATCATTGCAGCGAAAGTGCCGCCATCATGAGTGACGCAAACGCTGCCCCAGATTCCCTTCCATTTTCCGATTCCCCAGATGCCGGTTCGGCTGCCGAAGATCTGCGTGCTGCCGCTTTAGGCAAGACTCCCGAGCGTGCCCTTTCGGCGGCCGAGGAGAAGGCCATAGCTTTGAAAGAAGCAGCCTCTCAAAAAGCGGCGCAACTCCGTGACTATGCCGGAGAAAAAGCGCAAACGCTCAAATCCGCTGCAAACGATAAAATCGAAGCAATCCGCGAAGGCGCTGAAGAAACCGCTCTTCACTTTAAAGGGGCTGCGACCGAACAGTGGCAAGATACCCGCGTGAAAGCCCGCGAATTTCACACCTCTCTTGAAGACTACGTTCGCGAAAACCCCACCAAAGCGGTCCTCTCCGCCGTGGGCGCAGGCTTTGTCCTCGGTCTTTTGATCCGCCGATAGCAAGCCCATTGATCACAAACCCTCATGGCACTTGCTAATCAGGATCCTCCACCCAAACCAACCGAGACCGATACCGAGGAGGTCACTGGACTTCAGGCATTACTAGCCTCGTTCTCTCAAGATGCATTGGCCTACCTCGAACTTCGTGGAAAGCTTTTCGGAGTCGAGGCAAAGGAAGCGGGTCAAGTTTATGGCAGAAAAGGCGGCTTCATCGTCGCGGGTGCAATCTCACTGGCTCTCGGCTACCTTACTCTCCTCGCAGCGGGAATCGGACTTATCGGTGATGGACTGGATCCCCTCGCTCAGATCTCGCTCAAGAATTGGATCGGCGGCGCTCTTATTTTGGCGGCGGTCCATCTTCTCCTTGGAATGATCCTTCTCCGACGGGGAGTAAAATTCAAGGCTCCGAAGGACCTTTTTAAATATACCCGTCATGAATTTACCAAAGAACAAGAATGGCTGAAGCAGAAAAAAAAGCTCTAGTAGCCCAACTCGCCCTCCAACGATCTGGCATGCTCTCGCAGCGTGATGACCTCACACGGGAGCTCAGTATCTCTTATCAAGTGAAACGATCACTGCGTAAAAATTCCAAAACTATGGTTGTCGGAGGTGCCGTCGCTGGGATCGCGCTGGGATTTCTGTTCAGGAGGAGGAAAGTTATTTACAGTCCGGGGCCGGTCAAACGGGGAATGATTGGGAGTGCCGCACATGCCCTCTTCTCTCTAGCCCGCCCTGCACTCACCACTTTGGCATTAGCATACGCCAAGGATTACGCTGAAGCCCACTTTGGACCCTTTGAAAACAATTCCATGCTTGGCGGCTCGCCGCAAAAGTGATTTCTCTTGCAGGACAATTTTTTCCCCGTTCATTCCTTAACTTCACACACACTCCATGTCAGAACACGAAGTCCTCGCTCACGTCGACGAGTATCTCCAAATCGGTATCGAATACGAATGCTCCGATATTCATCTCCCCACCGGTTATCCGCCAGCTTGGCGTCGGTTTGGAACTCTCTCTCCCATCTGGGACACCCATGCGCCTCTCTCTCCCGAGGATACCGAACGGCTCGCCCGCTCGTTTCTCGATGACAAGCGCTGGGACCATCTAAACAAAATCGGTGATATCGATTTCGCTTACGCCAATGATTTTGGGCGCTTCCGCGCCTCGGTCATTAAGCAGCGGCTAGGTTACGAGATCGTCTTCCGGATCATCTCGACCAACATCCGCACAATGGAGGACCTCCAACTCCCCATTAAGCACATCAAGCCCCTCACCCGTTACCAGAACGGCCTCATTCTCATCACCGGTTCCGTGGGTTCTGGGAAATCCACGACCATGGCCGCCCTTGTGGACTTTATTAATAAAGACCGCGAAGACCACATCCTCACTCTTGAGGATCCCATCGAGTATGTTTTCGAGTCACGAGGTTGCCACGTGAACCAGCGTGAGGTTGGAGCACATACCGAGTCCTTTCCGAAGGCTCTGCGTGGAGCCCTGCGAGAAGATCCCGACGTCATCATGGTTGGTGAGATGCGCAACCTGGAAACCATTCAGCTCGCCCTCACTGCAGCGGAAACCGGTCACCTCGTTCTCGCCACGCTTCACACCGGAAACGCCCCCCGGACACTCGACCGAGTTCTCGACGTTTTCCCCGTCGATCAACGCGATCAGATTCGCATCATGGTTTCAGAATCACTGCGCGGAGTTATTTCGCAACAGTTGGTCCCAAAGGCCGATGGCACCGGACGCGTGATGGCTCTTGAACTTCTCGTCAACACCGCGGCAGTCGCGGCCACCATTCGTGATGGTAAGACCTTCATGCTTCCCGGCATCATGCAGACCGGTAAAAACGTCGGCATGATCACGATGGATGAATCCCTCCGCAATCTCTATACTCAAGGGCTTACCAGTCAGGAAGAAACTCTCTACCGTTGCGAAGACAAGCAGCAGATGAAGCTCTTCTTCCAATCCTAATTTCACAAAACACACACACTTTTACCAACATGGCTAAAATTGATCGCCTTTTCCAATATCTCGTCTCATCAGGGGGTTCCGACCTCCACCTTTCCGAGGGGTCTCCCCCCAAGGTCCGCGTTCACGGAGCCGTCACACCCATTGCCGATGAACCCATTCTTCAGGGTGAGGAATTCAAAGAACTCCTCTCTGAAATCTGCGAACCGGGTCCTTTCGAAAAATATCTCAAAAGCGGTGACCTCGACTTCGCTTATGAAATGGACGAGAACTCTCGTTTCCGTTGTAACTACATGAAGCAGCAAAACGGCCTCGGTGCTGTTTTCCGTCTCATCCCCACCGAGATTGCTTCCATCGAAGACCTCAATCTTCCTCTTGTTATCAAGGAATTTGGACACATGCGGTCCGGCCTCGTTCTTGTCACCGGCCCGACCGGTTCAGGGAAGTCGACTTCCTTGGCCGCGCTCATTGACTACATCAATACCAACTTCAGCCGGCACATCATCACGATTGAGGAGCCGATTGAATTCGTTCACAAGAGTAAGCAATCCATCATCACCCAGCGTGAGGTTCCCATTCAAACTCCAGAATTCTCAGACGGCCTCCGCGCCTGTCTTCGTGAGGATGCTGACATCGTCCTCGTGGGCGAGATGCGGGATTTGGAAACGATCTCACTCGCTCTCACCGCGGCTGAAACCGGACTCCTTGTTTTCGGAACACTTCACACCAACAACGCTCGCAAGACCGTTGACCGTATTATCGACGTGTTCCCTTCCGACCAGCAGTCACAAGTTCGCACCATGTTGGCCGCTTCCCTTCGAGGCGTCGTCGCCCAGCTTCTTTGTAAGCGGACCGACAAGCCAGGACGAGTTGCGGTGAATGAGATCCTCTTCGCAACGCCCGCCGTGGCCGCCATTATTCGTGAAGGTGCCACCCAGAAACTCTATGACGTCATCATCGGCGGAAAGGCCCTCGGGATGCAGTTCATGGACGATGCCATTTACGAGAAACTTAAAGCAGGCATGATTTCCCCCCAGGAAGCTTACATGAAGTCCATTGAAAAAGGACGGTTTGCCCCTTTCCTGCCTGAAGAGGACAAAGCTCTCGCCAACTCCGGCGGAGGTTAGCCCGTCATCGCGAACATTTCCAAAAAGGCCGGAGAATTTCTCCGGCCTTTTTTTGTGGCTTAAAGCTTCTCAGGCGATTGCAAAAGTGTTGCCACTCGCTGCAGAAGCAATCCCGCTCCCCCACCATCCACGACCCGGTGGTCGAAGGTCAGGCAGAGTTCGGTCTCCGTCACCGGGATGAATGCTCCCACCTCATCACTCCATCGCGGATGCTTGATTCCAGCAGCAAGTCCCAGAATGAGGGTTTCATTTGGAAGTGGAATGGGCGTTCCCCACTTCAATCCAAAGGTCCCAAAATTTGTGACCGTGGCAATTCCGCCCTGAGTCTGCTCCGGTGTGAGACGGCGGGTGCGAGCTTCATCGACGAGTTTGCCATAGGCTTCGGCAAGTTCGGGAACCCGGAGTTGATCGACGTTTCGAAGAACCGGAACCATCACACCGTCCTCCACTTGAACTGCCACCCCAATGTCATAAGCCCGGGGATGCACGATCTTTTCGCCGATCAGGAAACCTGCTGTCGCCGGCTCCTCGGCCAGAGCAATCGCGAAGGCTCGCAGCACGTAAAGAGTCAGGCCAGGCTTGGGATTCTGTCGTGAACGATGTTCCAAAACAGGATCCAGCACCACCGGGAGCCCCACCGAAGCAAGAGGCCGCGACCAACTCCGGCGCATCGCATCGGCAACTGCCAAGCGCATCGGCGAAGCGGTGCTGTGAGGCCAATCAGAAATATAATCGAGAAAGTGTTCGAGATCCTCCACCGTGACCCGTCCGCCGGCACCGCTGCCAGCGATCGCCGAAATATCAGCTTCACGAAGTCCCAACTCATCCATACGAGCGCGCATTCGAGGCGAAATATAGTGAGCCCCCTTCATCCCGGCAGGCACCGGAAGTCCCCTGACGCTCGGCTCCACCAGCTTTGGCTCTTCGTAACTCTGTTCAGTTTGGCGGAAATGTAAATTGCCCTCGTCCTCGCGACCCGCTGCGCCCTCCTCCGTTTGATCCCCCATCGTGGGCGCGCCGGTGCGGGCAATTTCTTCCTCACTGGCTTCTAAAATCCCCAAAAGACTTCCGACCGCGTAATCCACGCCCTCTTCGCCACGAATCTCCGTCACCGTTCCTCCGCACAAAGTCGTCACTCCCATCGTGGCCTTATTCGTCTCCACCTCGATGATTTCCTGATCAGCGACCACGGTATCTCCGAGCGCGATGTGAAGGCGCATAATGCGAGCCTCGGCAATAGACTCCCCGAGTTGGGGCATGATAATGGGAACCTGAGGCATAATTGTTAGAGATTCAAAAGTTCGCGGAGTTTTTCCACGATGGATTCCGGCGTCGGGCGATGAGCTGCCCACAAGTCGGGATGATAAGGAATGGGCGTGTCTTTGGCATTTAAGCGCAGCGGCGGGGCATCGAGAAGATGAAAGCCTTCCGCTACCACTCGGGAAACAATCTCAGCCGTCACTCCGCCCCATGGGAAGGCCTCGCCCAAGGCAAGGAGACGTCCGGTTCGGGCCACCGAAGCAATCACCGTATCCATGTCGAGTGGTTTGACGGAGCGAAGGTCCACGACCTCGATCTCCCAACCCTCCTTCGCCATCCGATCGGCCGCGCGAACGGCTTCATGAACCATCGCACTGTAAGTCACAACGGTGGCATGCTTCCCTGGTCGGGCGATCCGGGCGACCCCAAGCGGAAGTGGCTCCGGATTAATTTGGGCCGTTTTCAACCAACGGTAGAGAAACTTGTGCTCACAAAAAACAACGGGGTCATCCAGTGCCACCGACTGTTTCAAGAGATGGTAGGCGTCCGAAACCGTCGCTGGAGTAACCACCACAATCCCGGGATAGTGCGCGTAAAGGGTCTCCACCATCTGACTGTGAAAAGGCCCAGATCCGGGCGTTCCCCCGCAGGGTAATCTCACCGTGATCGGGATAGGCACACCGGTCCGATAAAAATGAGTGCCGGCATGGTTAACGATCTGGTTGAAGGCGATCGAGGAAAAGTCGGCAAACTGCATCTCAATAATCGGCCGCATTCCGCTGATCGCAGCTCCGATCGACATCCCCACCATGGCATCTTCACTAATTGGTGAGTCGAGAACCCGCTCAGGAAACTCTTCCTGCAAGCCCTTGGTTGCTTTGAATGCCCCCCCAAAAGCTCCGATATCCTGCCCATAAAGAAACACGTCCTCACGCTCCCGTAAAAGCTCAAGCTGAGCCTGATGAATGGCATCGATATAAGTCACACTCATTGTTGCATTCCCTCCTCTGAGACAGCCCGCCAATCTTCCTGATACGGATCGGGTGTCGGTTCTTTCTGAGCGGTCGCTACCGCTTCCTGCACATGCTCGGCCGCTTCGGTTTTCCAGGATGCGATCTCTTCCGCGCTCACCAGTCCCTCCTCAATTAATTGTGCAATCCCGACGTCCAAACAATCCCGGCCCAGATTCGATTCCCGCAATTGCGCAGCAACATATGAGCCATCATCGTGTTCACCATGACCGCAGAGGCGTAGAAGTTTCCCAACCACCATCTGTGGACCTTCTCCCGCACGCGCGGCGTGGACCGCCTTCCAAATCCCCGCCAAACAAGCCGTCAAATCCGTGGCATCGAGTTCCGTTCCCGCCACTCCATAACCGGCAGCGCGGTCGATTAACTTCTCACACGCAAACTGACGTTCGCGCGGTGTCGAATAAGCAAACTGATTATCAGCCACGAGAATCACCATCGGTAATTTCTCAACTGCAGCCAGGTTCATACCTTCGTGAAAAGCCCCTGTCGAGGTCGCGCCATCTCCCACGCAAGTCGCGCCGACCACGCCCGCAAGCTCGCCCTTAATCCGCCGGGCCATTAGCATTCCCGCCACCACCGAAACAGATGTCCCCAAATGACTAATCATGGCCGGACGACGTTGATCCGGGCGCCCGCGGTGAATATTGCCATCACGCCCACGCATGGGGCCCAGAGCAGAACCAAGATAGGTCCGGGTCGCTTCAATGATCGGTTCCCCGAAGGCGGTGCGCCCGGCTTGATCTCTGATTAAGGGGGCAAAAATATCTAGATCTTGATCTAAGCAGCATCCTAGCGAGGCCGAAAATGCCTCCTGTCCGGTCCCGAGATAAACACCGCCAACGATCTTCCCGGCCTTGTAGAGACTCGACAGTTTCGACTCCAGCGTGCGTGAGAGGATCATGGCCCTTAGCGTTCGTAACTTCAGATCCGAATCGACCCCGACCGTCGAGTTTAGTGTTGAAGTTATGTGGGATGCCATGGTCTAGATGAGATTTCCGAATCAAATTTCCTGCTCAATCGCCTTGAGCTCCAAGAAAAGATCGTTCCAACGCTCTAACTGAGGTTTCAGAAGAAGCTTTTGCTTCGCGATCCTACGACGAACGATCTCAAAGAGGCCACCGTATTCAACATAGAATTCGCGAACCCCGTCCTTGTAGTCCTCCGCGAGAGAATCGGAGAAAGGTTGACGCAGATCTTCTACCCGCTCGACGAAATCCTTGCAGAGGGCATTCCGCGAAGTAGTGGCGTAAATACCAGCGGCCGCGAGAAGGAGCCCGGCAATCGTAACTCCGATCCACGGCAATGGGTGAAGACTCAATCCACCCAAGATTCCAGCGGTGATCAAAAAAGATAAAACCGCCACCATGTAACGGCGCAAGACAGCCCGGCGTCCTTCCATCTGCATGTCGAGGGTGCCACGAAGCTTGAGATGAGCAACGGCTTGCTTGGCAGAGCGACCCAGGCGTCGAACAAATCGCTCACGAGTCCCCGAAAGAGATTCCGTATCCTTATCAAAGTCGGGAGCACTAACCTCCAAATTTTCCTTAATACGTGGCTCAACGGTCTGCCAATGAGTTCGGCAATTCTGCACGAGTTGACCTCCATCCTTAGAGGCCGTCTCCTCCACCGCTTTCTTCACCGCCTCGGTCAAGCCCTTCTCGATCTGAGTTGGGAGAGTTTCTTGTTGAAAGATGGAAATAAAACTTTGTGGGATTGCCATTCGTGAAGCCAAGATCTCGGTCGCGTGCTTCCCTTGGTCCAAAAAGACTTCGCCAAGCCCGGTCAGACGTTCCGAGAGAACCTTAGCTTGTCCCTCTCGGCGAACATCGACCTCATTTTCCAACTCGCGCAGAAAGCGCTCATCGCAATCCAAAGCCGCAGTCCGCTCTTCGATCTTCTCCTCGATGCGACGCAGCGCAAGCTGAGTGGAGTCGCGGACTTCCTGCAAGACGCGACGGCGCTCGGGGTTTCCCGAGACTCGTTTCGAAATAAATGCTTCAAGGGCCGGGTAGCCACTTTTACGCCAGAGGTTGGCTGAAAACGGGTGGGTCTTCTTGGACTCCATCGCCATTTTGCCGGAGACAGGGAAAATCTCTGGTCGAAATCCCGTTTTCTGCTCCGCCAAAGTGCGCATGTGTTCCAGGATCACCGCAATATCCACCTCGCTCCGAAGATCAGCTTGCTGAAGAATAAAAGCGACATTCTGAAGCTGCTCCGGCGGCAGACGCGTGATGAACTGCCACGTCGCCGCTCCCCAAGGATTACTGACAGGAAACACAAACAAGAGAAGATCCGCAACCGGCAGAAACCGCTCCGTGATAGGTTGGTGTCCGGGGGCAATGGAATTAGTCCCCGGCGTATCGACAATATTAAAATCCTGAAGGAAGTCGATAGGCCGATAACGCTCCTCGAGTGTGGACGTGGTTTTGACGGTTTTAACTTCCTTGCCCCAGCGATACCAGTGAACCGTTTCCGTCTCTGGAAGAACATTCATCTTGCAGATCTCTTGACCAAATAAGCCGTTCAACAAAGTCGATTTACCGGCGTTGACCTCCCCACAAACGACAAAAAGAAAAGGGCTACGAAGCCCTTTTAAAAAATCACTTTCATCCGCCAGAGTAGCCACATCAGCCCCACACTTTTCACCCAGCTTGCGCACGCCTACGACCACATCGGTCAGGCGCTGTCGCGTCGCAAAGTAGCGTTCGCCAAACATTTCGAGGAGATGAGGAGACTCAGAGAGCGAGTGCTCTTACGCCGAACCCTTCTGGGCAAGGAGTTGGGAAACGGTGACAAACTGGAAGTTGCGGGCCAAAAGCCCATCGAAGGTTTTCGGCATGGCATCGACTGTGGGCGCGTGAAGATCGTGCGCCAAAAGAATGGCACCATTGTGGGCACCCTTAAGAAGGCGGGATTTCACAACCGAGGGACCCGGGCGTTTCCAATCAAGTGGATCGACTGACCACATAATGGTAGGATAACCGAAGTCTGCGAAAATGAAGCTCCGCTGGCGTGTCAAAAGAGCCCCGTATGGCGGACGCATGGTGCGCGGCTTCACGCCGGCCGCACGAACGATGGCATCTTCAGTCCGGCGCATTTCCTTCCTCACTTCTGAATCACTGAGTGAGGTCAGTTTGCGGTGAGTATAAGTGTGGTTTCCGATTTCATGTCCCTCGGCCACGATCCGACGAACGATGTGGGGATAACGATCCACGTTTCCTCCAATCACATAAAAGGTCGCCCTAATATTGCGTTTCCGCAGCATGTCCAGAAGACGTGGCGTATTCTTAGGGTGAGGTCCGTCATCAAAGGTCATCGCTACGTAAGGAGTGCTCGAAAGCCCTCGTGAGTGAGTCACTGTTTTTCCGCTGAACTGCGAGGACAGATTCATATTGGGATTACGCAATCCCTGATTCGCGTAGGCAGGGGGGCGGTATTGGGTGTTTGCTCCCACCTTGACCGGATGGGACGTAGAAGGAGTGTTCGCTGCGATTGGCTTAGCGATTCCGGGAGTTAATCCGTCTTTTTTCGCGGAACATGCTGGGAGCGCAATCAAGGCCCCTGAGCTAACCTGTAAAATCTTTCGTCGCTTCATAACTGAATGAAGCGAACATGGTTCCCCCATAAGCAATTGTCACGCATTTCCCGAGCTTCAATCGAATATGATTTCTGACCGATCCGGCACGAACCGGCTCCCCTTGAACATCCACCTTGGAAACCACTCGACAGAACCCCTCCCGCAAGACAGCATCCCAGCCTCATGTCCAAGCCAAAGCTGTTCATTCCCGGTCCTGTCGATGTTGCTCCTGAAACCTACGCCGCCATGGCCGGTCCCGCGATCGGACACCGAGGCAAGGACTTCGAGGAACTCTATGCCTCGATCCAACCCGGTATCCGTCAGGTTATTGGAACAACCCGCCCCGTCTTCTTTTCGACCTCTTCCGCCTGGGGTATCATGGAGGGCTGCATTCGTAACCTCGTCAAAACGAAGGTCCTCAACCTCTGCTGCGGAGCATTTTCAGACAAATGGTTTGGCGTTGCCCAGAGCTGCGGGAAGGACGCTGAAAAAATTCAAGTCGAGTGGGGCCAGCCCATCGACCCCGAATCCGTCCGCAAAAAACTCTCCGAAGGTGGCTTCGACACTGTTACTCTCGTCCACAATGAAACTTCCACCGGAGTGCTCAATCCTCTCAAGGAAATTACGGACGTTGTAAAATCCTTCGAGGGCGTAATCCTCGTTGTCGATACTGTTTCATCCCTCTCGGCCATGCCCATCAATTACGATCAACTTGGAATCGATGTTCTTCTTGCCGGTGTCCAAAAGGCCATCGCCCTCCCTCCCGGCCTCGCCGTCTTCGTCACTTCGGATGCCGCGCTCGAGAGAGCCGCCTCGGTCAAAGACCGCGGATACTACTTCGACTTCTGCGAATTCGCCAAGAATGACGAGAAAGACAACACCCCTTCCACTCCGAGCATCCCACACCTCTACGCCCTCCGCGAACGAGTTGAAGTCATGCTCGCGGAAGGCCTCGATGCTCGCTTTGATCGTCACAAGTCGAACAACGCCATAGTTCACCTTTGGGGTTCCGGGCACGGCTTCGAACTCCTCCCTCCCCCAGGTTACCGTTCCCTCTCACTCTCCTGCTTCGTCACACCGGACAATCTCGACCAAGCCGCTTGGATAAAGTCGGTCATCGCGAACCACGGCTTTGCCATCAATGGCGGCTACGGAAAGATCAAAGGAAAGACCTTCCGAATCTCGAACATGGGAAATGAAAATGCCCAGACGATGCAGGAACTCCTCGACGCGCTCGACGCGGAGTTACCCAAGTTCCTCTCCTAATTCGAAGCGGAATAAGTACGAAACTCACTAGAGATTTGTCCCTTTAGAAAAAAGGGACAGGCTTCACAAGCTGACAAGCGACCCCCGCCGCTCACTTTAGGCCTTCAAGCGAATTTCATTGAGACGGAATGAATCGTGGTAGCTCCCTCCGGTCTCTTTGAGACAGCAATCGTAGCACGCCACCGCACTCTTATACTTGCGGACCCGTTCGAAAGTTTTCTTACAGCGTGGGCATTCATACCGCCACTGCCGCTTCAGAGATCGGGTCGGCAAGGCCAGCTCGTGGGTTGCCTTTTCTCCCGGAATCCCCACCTCGACACAGGCCCGTTGCCATTCTTTTCCGTGACTCTTGATAGAGCAGTTTGGATTCCTTTCGTAAGCGACTAAATGCGCCAACTCATGCAGAAGCGTCTGTCGCACTTCAGCCTTCGAAATTCCCGTAAGTTGCGGATTCAGCTGAATGAGCCCCTTCGGCCAAAAAGCCCGCCCGGCGCAAGAGCGCATCCGGGTATTCCACTCCACCACTACCCGGTCCGCCAACTCTTCCAGATTCAAATCCCGTAAAAGTTCGAGACAAAGTCTCGTAAGTTCTTCATCCTCCCCCCTCAAGCGGGAGCGGGTTTCGATCACCGTTCCGCCCACGCTTGCACGGCTGACTGGACTCTCCAGAAAGCTGAATTTCATCTGGCGGGCAGGACGAAACATTTCAACTACCATTAAGGTTTCCTTAGTAAATTCAAGATCCTTACTGAAAAACTTCAAAAATCGATTAAAACCTCCAAACGACGGGAAAAATCAGCTTGTCCCAACGTCATCTTCCCCTGACCTTCCCCCCATGCCCGAGTTCAATCTCCTCGCAATCCTCCTCATCGTCGCTCTCCTTCTCCTCTGGAAGCTCGATTTCATCGCAACCCTTCTCACCCTCAAGAACCTCAAACCGAACCTGCCCGAAGAGTTCCGCGGAGTCTGGGATGATGAGAAATATCTCAAATCCCAGGCCTACGAAAAAGCGCAGGCCCAGTTTGGCATCGTCTCTTCCATCGCCTCTCTCACCGTCCTTTTCGTCTTCTGGTTTATCGGCGGTTTCTCTTTGCTCGATGGTCTCGTTAACTCCTGGGGATATGGCACGATTGCCACTGGCCTCTGCTTCATCGGCATCATTTATTTGGGATCTTGGTTGGCTTCCCTGCCATTCGATCTCTACCACACCTTCGTCTTGGAGGAGCGTTTCGATTTCAACAAAACAACCCCCGCCACATACCTCATTGATCAGATTAAGAGCCACCTCCTCACCGCCATCATAGGAGGAGGCATAGTGGCCCTCATCTTATGGATTTTCCAATCCGTCCCCAACGCTTGGGTCTGGGCCTGGCTTAGCTTCACCGTCATCTCACTTATTTTGACCTACCTCGCTCCCACCTTTCTTCTTCCAATTTTCAATAAATTCACGCCCCTTGAAAATGAAGAATTGAATAAGGCCATTCAGGACATGGCCAAGAAGACCGAATTCCCCCTCACCGAGATCTCCGTTATGGATGGATCAAAGCGCTCCGCCAAATCAAACGCCTTCTTCACCGGATTCGGAAAGCGCAAAAAGATCGCCCTCTTCGACACCCTCATCGAAAGCCAGACCACCGACGAACTCGTGGGCGTCCTCGCTCACGAAATTGGTCACTTTAAGAAAAAGCACATCGTCCAGAGACTCGTCATCTCCATTGTCCAAACCGCCGTCATCTTCTTCCTTCTTGGCATAGCCACGAATCCTGAAAGCGCCTTTGGCAGTCAACTCTTCGCCGCCTTCGGTATCCCAGTTGGATCAAAGGCCGCCATCGCCGCCGGACTCGTCCTCTTCATGATCGTCTTCAAGCCCGTCTCGCGACTCCTTGCCGTCTTCATGAATCTCCTCTCACGAAAGCACGAATTCGAAGCCGACGAATACGCAGCCGTCAGCCAAGGCACCCCCGACTACCTCATCTCCGCTTTGAAAAAGCTCTCGGCCAACAACCTCTCCAACCTCACCCCGCACCCGCTCGAAGTCTTCCTCGACCACTCCCACCCCCCGGTGCTCGTCAGGATTCAAGCTCTCAAGAAGTTGGCTTAGCCAGCCCCTTGTAACCTAGCGCGAAAATCAACATCGCCACGCAGTTCATCCCAGTGAGAATCATCCAGTAAGTGGACCATCCATGCGATGGCACAACGGCCTGATAGAGCCGGTCTACGGTGAGAATCCCGATGACTCCTCCCAGCCCCCCGGTGAAGAAACCGAGGAGAGCCTGCGCTTGCGTCCGCATTCCTTCATCGACCCTCCGATGAACAAACACTCGACCCGCTTCAAAGAAGAAGGTCCAACAAATCCCGTGCAGGGTGATTCCCAAAACGAGCCACGCCACTTCATCCATCGCATAAAAAGTGTAGCGTAGCACTCCGCAGCTCAAGGCCACCAACAAGATGGTTTTCACGCGATAACGGGCAATCACCCAACCCATCGCCAGCATTGCCACCGTTTCCATCAGCTGTGCAGTCGTCATATAGGCACTCACCGCCGTGACCCCCAGTTCAGCGAGGTGCTTGGGCGTATGAAGATAATAAGCTCCCAACGGAATGCTGAAAAGGAGAGCCGAGGTGAAGTAAACAAAGAGATCTCGATCCTTCAAAAGTTTCATTGCCCCGAAGCCCAGCGTATCCGACCAGCACTTTGGCTTAGCCCCTTTCGGCAAAGTCACCGGCAAAAAGAAGCACGCCGCTCCCGCCAGAAGACGGACCTCCGCTCCAATTTTTCCAGTCTGTGCCGAGAAATCGAGTCCCGTCGCACTGACGATCAATCCCGCCACCAACCAGCCAATCGTCCCCCAAACCCGAAAATACCCGAAGGTCTTCCCTGGGTCCGCCAGATTTGAAAGAGTGATGGTCGTCAGTAACGACCAAGCCGGAGCAGAAATGAGCGCATTGATAATGAAAAAGGTAAGGAACCACTCAGCCCCCCAACCATGCTCCAAAGCGTGAAAGGCCATGTAGAGAAATCCCGCCCCTAAAAGCATGATCCAGCCGAGAACCTTCTGAGCCTCAAGTCGCTGATCCACCTGCGCCCCAAAAATGAGGGGCGAGATCATTCCCGCAATCGGCGGAACCATAAAGACGATGACCTTCCAATCACCCAGGCCATAGCTCTCGAGGACGTTCGACAAGGCCGGGAACCAAAATCCCGGAGCCGAGGCGAGGAGGAAAAAAACCACCGCCATCCAATAACGGTGGCCTTTCATAAGTTATCTCTTACCCCCCCACGAATCACGGAGGGTCACGATACGATTGTAAACAGGCTTCGCTGAAGTGTGATCTTCCGAATCCCCACAGAAATATCCCAAACGTTCAAACTGGCATCGCTCGCCGGGAGCCATCACAGCAAGACTCGGTTCAACCTTCGCTCCAGTCACCACCGTAAGACTCTCCGGATTCAGGCAGGCCAGGTAGCCGCCTTCCGCATTATCTGGAACTTCTTCAGTGAAAAGCCGATCGTAGAGGCGCACCTCCGCATCAATCCCTTCCGCACAAGAAACCCAGTGAATCGCAGTCTTACACTGCACCCCTTCAGGCGCAGACTCTCCGATCGTATTAGGAATGAACTCACAATGAATCTCGCTCACTTCACCATCGTCGCCGATGACGTGGTCCGTATGCTGGATGATGTAAGCGCCCTTGAGACGCACCGCGCCGCCCGGCTTGAGTCGGAAGAACTTCTTCGGGGCCTCGATCATGAAATCCTCACGCTCGATCCAGAACTCACGCGTAAAGGTCAGCTCGCGAGAGCCATCAGCTTCGTTCTGCGGATTGTTCGGCACCGAGACCGTCTCGCTCCCTCCTTCGGGATAGTTCGTCACAATCACTTTGACCGGATCCAGCACCGCCATCTTGCGCAAGGCGATCTTGTTCAAGAAACCTCGTACTTCGAATTCCAGGAGCGCAAAGTCGGAAAGCGAGTTCTGCTTGGTCAAGCCCACGTGCTCCACAAACAAACGAATCGCCTCGGGTGGATAACCACGGCGACGCATCCCGCTCAAGGTGGACATGCGGGGATCATCCCAACCATTTACGTGATCCTCGTCGACCAACTGAATAAACTTTCGCTTGCTCATCACAGTGTAGCCGATGTTGAGGCGGGCGAATTCAATCTGACGTGGCTGCGAAGGAACGGGGCAGTTCGCCACGACCCAATCGTAAAGCGGACGATGGTTCTCAAACTCCAGCGAGCACAGCGAATGCGTGATGAGTTCCTTGGCATCCTCCAGCGGATGCGCGAAGTCATACATCGGGTAGATACACCAAGCATCACCCGTGTTGTGATGGCTGGCATGAACAACCCGATAGAGAACGGGATCACGCATGTTCATATTGAAAGATTCCATGTCGATGTTGGCTCGCAGCACCGCTCCGCCGTCCTCGAATCCACCTTCGCGCATCTTCTTAAAGAGCTCCAGATTCTCCTCCACCAACCGATCACGATGCGGTGAAGGGGTTCCCACCACGCTCACGTTTCCACGTTGTGCGCGGATCTCATCAGAGGTCTGGGTGTCGACATAAGCCAAGCCCTTTTCAATCAAAGCCACCGCACAGTCGTAAAAATACTCGAAGTAATTGCTCGCGAAGTAAAGGTGCTCGCCCCAGTCATAGCCAAGCCACGCGATGTCTTTTTTGATCGCTTCCACATACTCCGTATCTTCCTTCACCGGGTTCGTGTCATCGAAGCGAAGGTGGCAACGAGCCCCCTGCTCGGCATACTCCCTCGCGATGCCAAAGCTCACCCCCATCGCCTTCGCATGGCCGATGTGGAGGTAACCATTCGGCTCCGGTGGGAAGCGGGTGATAGGCGCGGCGTGCTTGCCACTCGCAATGTCGCCCGCAATAATCTCGCGGATAAAGTCTTTTTTCTCCTCGCTCATCGCGTCTTAAAGTTTGGCAAGTTCCTTCAATAGCTCCCGGCTCATTTCGATCCCTTTCTCAAAGTTCTCGACCGAATAATTCTCGTTGGGCGCGTGGATTTGGCAGTCCGGCAGCGCGAGCCCCAGCATGAGACTGTCGGCACCGAGGATCTCCTTCATGTCCTGAATGATCGGGATACTTCCGCCCTCACGAATCAAAACCGGCTCGCGTCCGAAGCTCGTCGTCAGAGCCCTCTGAGCCGCTTTGCCATAAACGGAATGCGGATCATTGTGATAAGCCTTGCCCGAGTGACCTTTGTAAATCTCCACTGTCACGCCGGTCGGAAGATGCTTCCTCAAGTGATCTTCAACCTGCTGCTGAACTTTGTCAGGAGATTGGCCGGGCACAAGGCGACACGAGAGCTTAAACATGGCCTCAGCCGGAAGAACCGTCTTCGATCCCTCACCCTGATAACCGCTCCCAATTCCGTTCACCTCGATGGTCGGACGAGCCCAAAGCCGCTCCGCCATCGTATAACCCGGCTCCCCAAAAGGGGCCGGCGATCCCGTTGTCTTCAAAAAATCAGCGTCCGACGCCCCCGGCACCTGAGCCCACATTTCGCGCTCCCAATCTTCGAGCGGGATAACGTCATCATAAAATCCTTCAACCGCGATCTTGCCATCATCGTGATGCAAACCCGCAATCATGCGAGCCGCCGCCGTGGCCGGATTCGCCACACACCCACCATAAACTCCCGAGTGAAGATCGCCCGAGGGCCCCTTCACCTTCACTTCCATACAAGTGATTCCACGAAGCCCATATCCCAAAGTTGGCACACCTGGCGCCACCATCCCCGTATCGGAAACTGCGATGATATCGCAAGCAAGGTCATCAATATGCTCATTCAAAAACGGCACCAAATTCGGTGAGCCAATCTCTTCCTCACCCTCAATCAAGAAAATGACATTCAGCGGCAATTCCCCCTCTTCTTTGAGCGTTTTTTCCGCTCCCAGCATGTGGACAAAATGCTGCCCTTTATTGTCAGCACTTCCCCTGCCCCAAATTTTTCCGTCGCGCACTTCCGGCTCAAAAGGTGGCGAATCCCAAAGCTCGACCGGATCGACCGGTTGCACATCATAGTGTCCGTAAATCAGAACGGTGGGGCGACCTTCCACCTTCTCATTCCGAGCGACAATGACCGGATTCCCCGGAGTTTCGTGCAACTCGGTTTGCAAGCCCATTCCCTCAAACTGTCCCTTCAACCAAACAGCATTCGCACGGACATCGGCAACGTGACGGGAATCGGTGGAAATACTGGGGAAACGTAGGTTTTCGAAAAGACGATCAAGCTCTGCAGTCATCTCAGAGGGATGAGGCGGGTCCACCAAACCCGCAAGTCTAATTCGAGTGGAATCCCGCTGTACTCAAGTTATTATTTAATCCCTTTTTTTCAAAAGGCGGGCGGCCCCTCGCCGCCCGCTTCCGTAGCCTGATCCATAGCACCCTGAAAACAGAGCACCCTGACCTCTTCCAAAAACTCACCCCCGAGCAACCCCGCTCCCTCAATCCAAAAACCCAATGGATTAAGGGAGGAACGTCAGTTGCCTGAGGTCCCCCTCGCAGATCCCGGCGTGCGGTTTTCCCGCACCGGGCTCCTCAGGATGACGCGCAGTCCGGTTTCTCGATCTTGCTGACTTCATTGGTGGTTCACTTTCGTTTCTTGGCTTCATTTCTATCTCTGGATCCAGACTCAGGCAAGGGGCATTTCGCTTTGGATCGATCGGCCTTTCTTTCCTCCCGCTTTGGGTATCCACTGACGCTTAACGTGGCGAGCGCGGTAACGCCCACCCTTTAAACGTTCTTCTAAATCTACGAGGTTTTCTTCAAGCTGCTCTCCATACTGCGCGTGGCTGACCCCATAAATCCCGGGACTGGCCTTGCGCTTAAGGTGATGAAAAGCTTCCCGAAAAAGCTCGCGGTCCAAGAGACGAGCCAGAGAACGAAGGCGATGCTTCGGTTCCTTCCTCGCCTGATGACATGACGTTTAGGAACCACCGTGCTACGGACCCGTACGGCCGGTGGTGTGGGCTTACTATTACCCACAAGTAGAGGTTGTCTGATTCGCAATTTCTGCGCCCTCGCATAAATCCGTAAGTCGCTTCCATCCTCTCCAGAGGGTGATCGTCCCAGGCGG
>JBLHUR010000115.1:0-19140 GCA_047629805.1 Akkermansiaceae bacterium
CCCAGACCGCGTTGCCAAGATGTTTTTTGGTCGCGTATAGAGGCTGCGCCTCACGCGATTCCATTTAGTGGTCGAGAACTAGGATGCGGTTGTCGTCGAGTGGGATCTCTTTGGGCTGCCAGGTGGCACTTACTCCTTCGCCAACCGCCGTCGCTCGCGGAGCTATGGCGGTCAAGAGGCTTCGGCGCACAGGTTGGTCGAAGCTCTCGGGCTCTGCGCCGGTGGGGTCCCTTTCCTGGTTGAACCAGTTCAGGTCCGGGTCGTCGTCCGGGATCCATTCTTCGCTAAAGCTACGAATGGCAGGCTCATTCTTCGCTAAAGCTACGAATGGCAGGCTCATTCTTCGCTAAAGCTACGAATGGCAGGCTCATTCTTCGCTAAAGCTACGAATGGCAGGCTCATTCTTCGCTGACGCTTCGAATGGCAGGCTCATTCTTCGCTGACGCTACGAATGGCAGGCCCATTTTTCGCTGACGCTTCGAATGGCAGGCTCATTCTTCGCTGACGCTTCGAATGGCAGGCTCATTCTTCGCTGACGCTACGAATGGCAGGCCCATTCTTCGCTGACGCTTCGAATGGCAGGCTCAGTTTTTGCTGACGCTATGAATGGCAGGGCAGACGGGGAAGATCAGGTGCGCAGAAGCCTCTTACGAGCGAAGGCTTTTCCTGATGCGGTCTTGAGATAACGCTCAAAATCTATCATTACGGTGTCTGGCACCAAAGTCCCCAAAGTCCTTTCTTGGAGTCGGGCAAGGATGAAACTTGGTTGAGGGGGTGGGTTTTAGAAAGGGCGTTTGGGTTGGGAGAGATCTCAAGCGGAGCAGCGGAGCAGCTGAGGGTTTTTGGGGTGGGGAAAGGCTCACGCAGAGTCGCAGAGGCGCAGAGATTTGGAGTGCGTAGGCTGCGGGAGGAGGTTATGAGGTTGGAGGTGAGATGGCTGATGATGCTTTTGATTTTTGCGGGGCTTTTGTGGCTTTGGCAGATCGATG
Organism: Akkermansiaceae bacterium; assembly: GCA_047629805.1. Classification (GTDB taxonomy): domain Bacteria; phylum Verrucomicrobiota; class Verrucomicrobiia; order Verrucomicrobiales; family Akkermansiaceae; genus SW10. Next base: position 990 of record JBLHUR010000115.1, read on the forward strand.
GGGAAGTGGGAGATCAGGCGCAAGGTGTAGAGTTGTCTGAGAGGCGGGTGTTGGATGCTTCTTGGCGGGGGAAGTCGGAGAGGGAGATGACGGTTGGGGAGATGGAGGGGTATGCGGCGGGCTTGAGTGATGAGGAGTTGTGGGGGGAGTTGGGGAAGAGTTATGATGATTGGTTGGAGGTGAATCGGGGGAGGACGTGGTTTTATCAGCCGAGATTGGCGGTGATGTTGGCGCGGGAAGTTGGGAAGAGGGATGGTGAGGCGGGAATGAAGAAAGTGGCGCGGTGGTTGGAGGAGAGGGATGCTTCTTTTAAGGTGGAGCCCGACAACGCCTTTGGAGGATTAAGACAATTTTTCGAGCTGCGATTTTTGATTGCGGGATACGCGGGATGGGTTTCGGAGGATCCGGAGGAAGCGATTGGACGGTTGATTGAGTCGCGGAAGAATGAGGAGGAAGATTGGCCGGTGGTGAATGAGGCGTACGTGATGTATTTTAAGGTGCCCGCTTTTTCAGGAATTGAGGAAGTTCTCAGAGAGGGTTTCCGGATTTTGGCGGGAAGGGATATGGTGAAGGCCGAAGGGCTGCTGAGGGCTGGGTTTAAAGCTGGAGCCTTTGATATCAGTGAGGTGTCAGAAGGTTTTTTCTTTGAGATCCCAAAAGAGAAGCGATCGAGAATGATGAGGTCTCTGATTGATGAGAAACCGGATTTAAGTGAGGGTTCTGGTTTTGAGCAAGAAGTAGAAATAGAAGTTTTAGAAGGAGAGTTGTCATTCGATCTCTGGATACCGGGATTTACGGAAGAATTAATCTCACGAGCTCAGTCTGCAAACCGCTATTCAGACGATCAGTTACCATTGTTGGTTCGAGCCCGTCCAGAGGAGTCGATCAAGATTGTTCGGAATGAGCGGACTGATGATGAAACAAAACGATGGTTGGTGCTTTGGCTCGGCTCTGAAGATGTGGAAAATTATCCCTTACTTGAGCATGTGCCTGATGATCTCAAGCTGAGAGTTGTTGACGGCTGGCTGGCGGTTTCAAGCGAATTGGATTTTGGGCTGATCACGGGGAGAGAGAATCCGGGGGCGTTGGATCTAGGATTGGTAAGGGAAGCTGTTGAGAAGGCGGAGATGAGTGACGAGGTAAGAGGCGAGATTACGGAGTTGTTGGATGAGAGGGCTGAGTGAGGTTGGTGATGAGAAAAAGTGGCGGTGATAATTTGAATCGGAAAAAGTAATCGCGCGAAGGGAGTGGCACGATTACTAATCGAGGAATGAAAGAGTATACTGTGATTTTGGTGAAGGAGGGACTGATTGGATCTTTGCTTTTGGGACAATCGAAGGTTGATCCGGTGAAGTTTACGAGGACTCTGAATCAGCATGCTTCACAGGGATGGGAAGTGAAGACGATGGAAAAGGATCTCCGACGGAAGTGGCTCTTTTTTAAGGTGGAGACTTATGTCGTCATTTTAGAGCGAGGGGTTCCGGAGAGGGAGCCGATCGAGAGAATATATCCGAGTCAGGGACCGCAGTGAGATACCGGGTTTGGGTGGGATGGTTTGCGGGACTCCAAGGTGGTGTTTGTGGGAATCGGGCTTTAAGGTCCGCCTGTGACTGAATTATTGGCTCCAGCGGGAAATTGGGATTGTGCACGTGCGGCGGTGGCGAACGGGGCGGATGCCATTTATTTTGGGCTGCCGAAGTTTAATGCGCGGATGCGGGCGGATAATTTTTCGGAGGAGGATTTGCCGAAGTTGATGGAGTTTCTGCATCGGCATGGGGTGAAGGGCTTTATCGCTTTTAATACGCTGGTGTTTCCTTCGGAGTTGGAAGGGGCGGTTGAGCAGATTGAGACGATGGCGCGGGCGGGGGTGGATGCGGTGATTGTGCAGGATTTGGCGGCGGCGAAGTTGGTGCAGGAGATTGCGCCGGAGATGGAGCTGCATGCTTCGACGCAGATGACGATTACTTCGCCGGAGGGGATGGCGTTTGTGAATGGGTTTTTGGATTTGGATCGGGCGGTTTTGGCGCGGGAGATGTCGGTTGATGAGATTTCGCGAATTCGGAAGCGGGGGGAGGTTCCTTTGGAGGTGTTTGTACACGGGGCGCTTTGTGTGGCGTATTCGGGGCAGTGTTTGACGTCGGAAAGTCTGGGACAGCGGTCGGCGAATCGGGGGGAGTGTGCGCAGGCGTGTCGCATGCCTTATGAGTTGGTGGTGGATGGGGAGACGGTCCCGATGGGGGAGGTGCGGTATCTTTTGAGCCCGCAGGATTTGGCGGCGGTGGATGTGATTCCGGACTTAGTGAAGGCGGGGGTGACGAGTTTCAAGATCGAGGGTCGGCTGAAGACGCCGGAATATGTGGCGGCGGTGACGCGGGTTTATCGGAAGGCTTTGGACGAGGTGGAGATTACGGATGAGGATCGTTACACGCTGGAGATGATGTTTTCGCGGGGGCTTTCGACTGGGTGGCTTGAGGGGACGAATCATCCGAAGTTGACTCATGGGAAGTGGGGAAAGAAGCGGGGAGTTTGGGCGGGGGAGATCGCGGCGACGGGTGAGGGTTGGGTGGAGTTTGCGACGAGTGAGGTGTCGTTGAATAATGGCGATGGTTTTGTTTTTGATGCGGGGGAGGATCGCAATGAGGAGCAAGGGGGGACGATTTGGAAGGTGGAGGGGCGGAAGATTTATTTTGATCGGCGGGCGGGAATTGATTGGAGGCGGGTGAAGGTGGGGCAGGGTCTTTGGAAGACGAGTGATCCGGGTTTGTCGAAGGCGGTGAAGAAGAGTTGGAAGGGTGGTCGACTGGAGGAGCGGGGGGATTCGTTGATGGTGCAGGTTTCGGGGAAGGTGGGGGAGCCGTTGTTGGTGGAGTGTCGGGGGAAGAAGGTTGCGAGCGAGGTGCTGCTGTTGGCGGCGGAGAATCGGCCGCTGACGAAGGAGGTTTTGGCGGGGCAGTTGGGGAGACTTGGGGGGACAGGATATCAGCTGGGAGTGGTGCAGAATTTGTTGGAGGGGGAGGTGATGATGCCGCTTGGAGAATTGAACCGGGTGAGGCGTCGTTTGGTGGAGGAGTTGAAAGAGGAACCGGTGGTGCATGACGGGAAGGTGGCTTTGGCGAGATTTTTGCCGGAGCGGGGTGAGGTTGAGGATTCGTTGCCGGAGTTGCGGGTTTTGTGTCGCACGCTGGATCAGGTGCATGGATGTGCGCGGGCGGGGGCGACTTTTGTTTACTGTGATTTTGAGGATCTGAAGGAGTATCGCGAGGCGGTTGGGGTGGCGAAGAAGGCGGGGATGAAGGTGTTTTTGGCGACGCCACGGATTCAGAAGCCGATGGAGGCGGGGTTCTTTAAGATGGTGGAGAAGGCGGAGCCGGATGGGGTCTTGGTGAGGAACCTCGGAGGAGTCTCGTACTTCAAGGAGCGGGGGATTCCGATGGTGGCGGATTTTTCGCTGAATGTTGCGAATCAGGTGTCGGCTGGGTTGCTGATGGAGCATGGGGGATTTGAGAATCTTACGGTGTCTTATGATTTGAATGAGGGACAGGTGGGGGAATTGGTCGAGAGTGCGCCGCCGGGGTGGTTTGAGTTAACGGTGCATCAGCACATGCCGATGTTTCATATGGAGCACTGTGTTTTTTGTACCTTCATGAGCGAGGGGACGAGCATCAAGGACTGCGGGAAGCCATGTGATAAACACAGTGTGCAGCTGCGGGACCGGGTGGGGCAGTTGCATATTTTGAAGGCGGATGTGGGGTGTCGGAATACCCTCTTTAATGGACGGGCGCAGACGGGAGCGGGGAGTGTTGATGAGTTTGTCTCGCTGGGGTTGCGAAAGTTCCGGGTGGAATTGCTGGAGGAAGATGCGAAGCAGGCGGCCCGGTTGGTGACTTGGTATCGCGACTTTTTAGGTGGGAAAGGAGATGCTCAGGATTTGGTAAGGAAGCTGGGAGCGATTGAAAGATTGGGGGTGACGAAGGGGACTTTGGAGAAGATGCGGGGAGAGGTGCATCGGTAGATCTTGGACCCTGGAGTTTGGGCCCCTTGTCCCTATGGGACATCAGGAGGACTCTCAGGAGAGGGTCCCTCCTACGGAAGAAGCCATCGCTCCGAGGGGACGAAGCGATGGCTTGATTGGATTGCGGGCAGAATTGCTTACTCTGTTTCTTCGAGGGCTAGGCGAAGGTAGCGGTATTTGGTGGTGGCCAGGGTTTCGCGGAGGCAGAGGGTGACGACTTCAGTGCCGTCGATGTCGAGGGTTCGTTCGACGAGGTCGACGGATTCGCTGACGTCATCCCAGGTGTTGAGAGTGGATGAGGCTTGGACGCGTTGGGTCACTCCTTCGGCACCGGTGAGGCGGCGGTAGCGGAGGCCGAGGTGGGATCTGCCGTCGTCGTCGCGGACTTTTTCGGCTTCGATGAAGATGCGGTAGCCGCCGTTGTCGGGGCGGTCCCAGGATCCGTCGGGGCCATTGACGGAATAGCGGGCGAAGCCGCTGGTGCTGGGGAAATCATCGGTGCTGGCATAGCTGCGGAGGGCGGCTTCTTCGCGGAAGTGATCGGGTCCGATGATCCAGACTTTGGCGTCTTGGATGGAGTCGTGATTGAGACCGCTGCGATCCGAGAAGCTGATGCCAAAGCGGTGTTCAGCGGTCGCTTCGGTGATGGGGGAGATGTTCAGTTCGACCTTTGGCGGGGCGCCGTCGACGAGGAAGCGATGGCAGCCGATGGTTTGGCTTCGGGAGTGGACGAAGAACTTATACGCGCCGCCTTCAAGTTCGCCGAGACGATAGAGGTGGGAGACGAGTCGGACGGGAGAGCCGCCGATGTTGGGGCGTCCTTCGGGATCGAGGAGGAAGCCCTCGGGGAGTTCATTGATGGGGACCGGGTCAACGGGAACCGGGAGAATTCCCGAGTCCTGGCAGACGACGGTGAGGTTGACGTGGAACTCGTTGCCGCTTTGGCGGACGGTTCCCCAATCGAGGACCTGTTGATCTGGAGTGAGGGCAAGGGCGACCTTGGAGAACCACTGGCCCTCTTCTTCCCCGGTGCGAATGCTGGCGAGGTGAGGGAGAGGTTCGCAGACCGCTGGGACGATGAAGTTGGCGTGGTCTTCCTGGTGATCATTGATGAAGAATTTGAGCCACTTCGAACCGGCTGAAAGTTGGCCGAGGTCGTAGGTGAATTCGGATGGTCCGGGAGCATCGAGAGTGAGCGAGAGGACGGCGGTGGCATTGATCATGAGGACGTTGCCATTGACGGTGACTTCGCCGGGATCGGTGATGCGGACTTGTGGATTCTCGAACTCGATTCGGGCGTGGGCTTTCCAATTTCCGTCGTCGCCTTCGGTGACTTCGACATCAACGCGAGCTTTGAAAGTTTCTGACTCTTCCTCCCAAGCGGTTCTGGCGTAAGGGTAGCCATTCATGACGAAGGTGGCGGTGTAGTCGCCCTCGGGAAGGTCGCCGAGCGGGTAGCGGAGGGTGACTTCGCCCGGGGTGAATCCGGGGGCACCGGGAGTGGGGAGGGCGGTGGCGATGAAGAGGAAGTGATTTCCTTCACGTTGGAGTTCCTGTAGGGTAATGGCGTAGCTGGAGGCGAATCTGTTCTTCACGATGCCGGTGGTTTCACTGGAGTTGCGATGGTCGATGCGCATCTCGGTGCGTGCTTCAATGGGTGGCTCTACGATGTCGATGGCGACTTCGAATCCGCCGAGGCGTTGGTAGCGGTTGCAGTTTTTGACTTGGTCGCAAACTTCATCGGCTTGGAGGATGACGGGGTAGAAGCCGTTGTTGCGGGCGCGCCATCCGCCGGAAGGTGGCTCGACCTCGTAGATCGCACGGACCTTCGTCATACGACGGTCGAGGGGGACGATATTTACGAGGCGAGCCCGCTGAGCCTTCCAGTCACTGGGGCAGAGGTCGGCGGCCAGGATGGGATGATGGATGCAAGGGCTGAGGACGATGAGGTCGCTGTCGCCGAGAGTCGTGACGTCAACGCCGGAGGAGTCGGTGTAGGTGACGCTGAATTGGTGCGGATCAGGGTTTGGTTCGGTGATGGTGCGGGTCGTGAGTTCGGCCGTCGGTGCGTCGGTGTCGATGGGTGGATCGACGGGTGGATCGACGGGTGGATCGACGGGTGGATCGACGGGTGGATCGACGGGAATGGTGAAGGCCTTGCGGCCTTCAAAGATGTCGTTGACCTGGGCTGCTAAGATGTAGGTGCCGGCCTGGAGGGCTCCGAGGCGATAGGTGTGGGTGAAACGAGGTTCGAACGGAGGAAGGATTCCGATGGGTAGGTGGCTGCCATCGGCGACTGCGTCGGCGGTGATGATCTTGACGGGAACGACGGGAACCGGGATGCGGTGAGCGGTGATCGAGGCGAGGAAGCCGGTATCATTTTTGGTCAAGGTTCCCCAGTCGAGGCGGACGTGGGGGGTGTCGAAAGTGAGGATGACATCGGCGAGGTAGTGGACTTCTTCCCCAACCAAAGTGCGGTGGAAGGTGATGTGGGTGTCGGTGGGTTGAATCTCGCGGGGGTTGGTTTCTTCGATGGCACAGCGGAAGCCGCCGAGGAACTTGGAGGGGAAGAAGCGGCCTTCGTGATTGGCGATGACTTCTTCGGCGAGACGGACGCGGTAGAGGCCATTGTCATCGAGAGTCCAGCTCTCGCTTGGGCCATTGAAGGTGTAGTGAGCGACGAGGAGAGGCTCGGGATGCGGGCGGCGGTTGATGCCATCGTGCGGAGGGATGGGCTGGTGCTCCATCGTGAAGCCCTCGAAGGCTCCTCTTTCTTCCGGACCGTCGGAGCCGAAGAGGATGAGGTCGCCATCGCCGAGAGTGGCGGGATCGACATCGCTCAGAAGAGGGAAGACGAGGCTGACGCGGTGGCTTTCGGTTGGGGCGGTGAGGTCGCTTGCCACGAGAGTGGGGCAGGGGGACGGGGCGGGCCGCAGTTCATCGGCGAGGAGGAAGGATGGGCTGAAGAGCCAGAGGAGAATGAGGGTGAGATAGGAGGGGGGTGGATGGTTCATGGCTATTGATCGAGTTTGGTGGGTTCGGGTTGGATAGACGCCTGGGGATCGGTTTGCGTTACAAGGTTCCTGCGGGATTCTAAGCTGGCGGTGATTTGATGATGTTGTGCTCCATTCTTTTTGATCCCTCGTTCTTCAAGAAATATTTACAAAGCAAGGGTGTCCTCTTGACCCATACTTCTCCAAGTTCAGGAAAGATTCTTTCGCTATGAACATCAAACACGTCGCACTTGCGCTCCTCCTACTTCCTTTGCACGGGCAGGAGAATCCGAATCGCTTCAAGAAAATCCCCGTCCTACCGAAGAACCCCAATGATCTTCCCATTATTGTGGTGAACCGTATCGAGCATTTTTGGGTAACCAAAAAAACCCTTCATCAGTGGAGAGCAAGTCACCCGGATCAGAAAATCAGCCGTGATCTCGTGTCGAGTTGGGTCGATCAAGAGCAAGCTTCCATTGCAGAAACTTTTTTCTTTAACACCAGACTTGATCAGAATTTCGAATTGGAATCTGGCCAGCACCTCATCTATCCAACCCAATATGATCCACCCAAGTTCCTGGGGGAATGGAACATTCCGACTAGCTTCGATACCAAATTACTTGGACACCATGTTGAAACGATTTTCAACAACGATGATCAGGATCGACTTCACGCCAAACTCACCTTCGGAAAGGTTCAACTTGTAGGGAGCGATTCTCATTCATCTTTCATTGAAGAAACGCGGAGTCCCGATGATCTCTTCATGCCGAAATTCAAGGCCAACCGACAGAGATGTGCAATGACCTATGCCGAAGGGGTTCATCACCTTGCCGGAATCTTCAATTTAATCGAAGACGAGGCGAAAGCACTTCTCATATTTTCAGAGGCCAAAGGCGTGGCTCTAGATCCCATCTCCAGAAATAAACGAGCTGGAGACTCCTCAAAAGTAGCCACGGTGTCTTGCGATTTCATCGACCTCTCGATTGAAATTTGGACGAAATATTGTCGCGGCAAAACACCGGATCAATTGAGAACCGAAACCGCCACTTGGGCTGCCTCTCTTCTCCAGAGCCAAAAGGCGATTCGTCTCAAGACATTCTCGAAAGAGATTCTATGGGGAGAGAAGAGTGACCTCAATCCGAACGGGTCGCTCTCTTCCTTCGCCTCTTCATATGAGCCAACCGATCCCTCAAAAAGGCTCTCACCATCCAACCCGCTGACCCCGATTAATATCGTGGATGGATCTAAAGATATCGTTCTGGAGCTTACTCCTGAGGTCACCCGATCCGGGCACATTTTGGTCACTTACATTTGGCAAATGAACAGCCTTCGGAAGGAATACGTTATTCATCGCGTCTCTGACGGAGAGCAATGGATTTCCGATGCGTGGGCTCCTTGCTTTTCATTCATTAACCAATCTGGAGCTATTTTTCTGAAGCCTGGAGAGAATACTCTGATGGGAGCATTTCCGGTCGAAGGTGACCAAGCTGCTCTCTTCACCGCCAAGATGCGCCTCTTCTTTCTTAAGGCAGAGTAAATCGACCTCGTGAATTGCAATATCCAACGACGACCATGAAAACTTACTTTTTTCTTATCCTCCTTCTTCTAAAGCCTCTCTCTGGACAAGAGCAGAACAAAAACCGCTTCAAAAAGCCCCCTCCGGAATCAGGACAACTTGAGACCGCCATTCAAAGCATCGAATATTTGGAAATTTCCAAGAAAACCCTTCAAGCCTGGTATCAAAAACATCCAGGGAAAACGATTTTAAGATCTGATGCTCAGATTTGGTTGGATCGTGGTGAGGCAGGTCTCATCGATCATGCTCTCATGACAGCGGTCGCCATTCCAGGAAAGGACATCGAGAATAATCAGGACGTTATCAAAGAAATTACTCACCCTCATTCTTTTCTTCCACCCAGATACGAGGAGGAATGGCCAACTCCTAATTCTCTTGATACTGTCCAGTCTGGAAATTTCTGGTCTCTCTCGTTTAAAGATTCAAAAACGGGGAGAGCAAAGAAAAGAGTCGAGAGTCACTTTATTGTTCACGAAGGTAATCATTTTCACTCTGCTCTTGTAGAGAAAACCCAACAAGACGGAGACGTATGGACTCCGGTTGTGCACATCTATAAGAGACCTGGATGGCATTGGCTACCTCTTGACACAGAAGGCGCGGTATTGGCGATGCAATTTGATTCTCTGAGTCATCCAGAGAAAGCAATTTTACTCTTCATCGAAGGCTATCGGAACAATCTTGGTCAGATCAAACGAAGTTCCAATCTCGACGATAAGGCTCTGACTGTTTCCGCCCACTACATTCAAGTGCCAAGCGTAGAGTGGACGTCTTTCTCCCAAACTCAGCATTTGAAGGACTTGAGGTTGAAGACGGCAGGCTGGGCCAATAAATTGGTTATGCAAAAGAAGGCCGCTATCCTCTACTCTCCATCCATGATGCTTCGTCTCGGACAAGAGGGGGCCTTTGAGGATTTGAGAGAACATATCTATCCTACGGAGTATTTCCGATCTCAGTTCCCCAAGCGAATTTCTAGGGAGAACGCGCTGATCCCTGCCGCTTTCGATACAAAAAACGTGGGATCTACTATTACGATTGAGGCGAATCAGGATTTATCTGGGGCTCTCATAGTGAGATATAGGTCGTACCTAATCACCTATCATGGCAAGGCCGCATACCATCGTTTCTTCGATGGTGAAAAATGGGTCGCCGATGCCTGGATGCCTCGTTTTTCCAAACGAGGTCAGAGCGGAACCGTCGCGCTCTCTCTGGGAGAGAATACTCTCGTCGGAGTTTCCGCATCAATCGATGATCAAGGAAATCCTGATCCTAAAAACCGCCTTCTCTTTTTCCTGAAAGCCGAGTGAGTTTACTCTCCACCAGATCCAATCAAGCATCGCGCCGACTGCGGATCGGGGCGATACTTCTTGCTGCTTTGACCTTTCTCTCTGGCCTTTGGATTTCTCGAAAAACCGAATTTCTGCAAACGGCGGCTGATGAAGGCTGGCTACTGGAGGAGCAACAAGTTTTGGCTGATTCGCTGAAGGGCTTGGAAAGAGAATGGGAACAAGCTCTGAGCGAGGCTGCTCTCATTGAGTCTAAAGCTCGGGCAGAGGACCGGGGTAGGGCCGCCCGGGAAATCATGGGAGTCCGACAAATTTCTTACTTTTCGTCCAAGGGGGCGGTTCACGAGATTGTCGAATTTCCACTTCGGGGAGCCAAACCACAAAAGCCTGCTCTCAGCCGCGAGGAAGGGGACTTTATCCTCTCTCCTAACCAGATTTTTTTTTCCGTAGGAGAAGGGCATTGGATTGAAGGATCTGGCGAAACTCTTCTCTACTCACTTTCTTCTAAAAGTAATCATGCGGTTGTTCTGACGCTACGTTCCGACGATGTCCTGTTCATCGCGGAAGAGGCGATCCGGCGAGCTCTCTCCAAACTCCCGCGTATCATTCCCGATGGAGGCTACCGACAAGTGTTGACTCCGGCACAAAGTCCCCTCCTGCAAGATGGTGACCAGAACCGTGTCGATGACGCCGCAGACGAGGCCATACGCCAGTTCTCCCGTTTTGGTTCCTGGACGATCCGATACTGGCGTCCCCGAACCCAATCGGTGCATTACGATCTTGGGATTCTTCTGGGCTCCTTCCTTCTGGCTATCGCTCTCGCCAGCGGAGGATGGTGGGCCGCTCGTGAGCAAGCTCAGGCTCTTCGACTGGCGGAAGAAAGGGTTAGCTTTGTGAATGCCGTCTCCCACGAGTTACGAACTCCACTCACTAACATTCTTCTCTCTACTGAATTGGTTGAAGATGAGCTCACCACTCCCAAGTCCAAAGAGCGTTTGCAGCTCATCAAAAACGAAGGTCATCGACTTTCTCGAATGGTGGAGAATGTCCTGGGTTTCGCCCGCTCGGATAAGGTAGGAATTGAAACTCTTCCCACCAAATCTGTTTCTCTGGAACCTTTTGTTCTCTCCTGCATCGCCCCTTTTCAACTCGCTCTCGGTCGAAAGGACATTCACTGTGATCTTAAAATTACCGGAGGTCCCACCGCCCTTCTCAACGAAGACCTTGTTTCGCAAATTATTTTTAATCTCCTCTCCAATATTCAAAAATATGCCGAAGTCGGCACCCAGGTCTGGATTCATGCCAGCTGCCCGGATGACTGCATCATCGAAGTCGGCAACAGTGCTCCGATCATCCCTGAGAAGTTCAGATCACGCATTTTCCTCCCCTTTGAACGTCTCGATAACGACATCACCAATGGGACCACCGGCACCGGGCTCGGGCTTTCGATTAGCCGGGATCTTGCCAGGAATCTTGGAGGTGATCTGATTCTGAAACCTTCCTCATCCGAAACCATCTTTCGACTCACTCTCCCGCAATGAATATCCTCCTCGCCGAAGACGAACCGGACACCCGGGAAATGATGACCGAGATTCTCCAACAAGAGGGCTATCAAATTTTCGCCGCTTCCGATGGCGCTGAAGCGCTCAAGCTCTGGGAGAAGAACGCCATCGATCTACTCCTTCTCGATATCATGATGCCCGTAAAATCCGGCTACGATGTTTGCCGGGAAGTCCGTAAAGACGACCTCGAAGTTCCGGTGATGTTTGTCTCTGCCAAGTCCGAAGAAATCGATGTCGTCCTCGGGCTCGAACTTGGGGCCGACGACTTTCTCCGCAAGCCTTTCGGAAAACACGAACTCCTCGCTCGCGTTCGCGCGCTCCTTCGTCGTCGATTTCAAAGTCATCGAGCCTCTTCTTTTTCCTTCGGTCCGTGGGCGATTTGGGCGACACAACTTCGTGCCAGCCAAGGAAGTATCGAAATCGATCTCACCCCGCGTGAAATCAGGCTGGTTGAATTTTTCCTAAAGCGATCCGGAGAGGCCGTCTCGCGGGATGAACTTCTTAATGAATGCTGGGGCATCGACTACTTCCCCGAATCGCGCACTCTCGATCAGCACATCTCCAATCTTCGAAAAAAGCTTGGCAGCGATCTCATCGAAACCGTCCGTAATGTGGGATACCGTGCCCATGCTTAATTCGCGATTATTCCAGTTCCTACTCGCTCTTTGTCCCTCCGGGGTTTGATGCAAAAAATCCCGGCCCGTTGGTGCTTATTGGTCACGGTGGAAATTCTTCTATGAGCCAAAGCTATGCTGATCAAACAGCGCGGGTTTATCTCAAGGCTTATCAAACCCTTGGGGTGAAAATGAAGGCCATTTTGGTGGCTCCGTCATCGACTCGTGGTTGGGGACATATTGGGAACTCTTTGATCCTTTCGACGATCTCCGATGTGCAGCGTCGCTACGCCATTGATCCTGATCGTATTTACCTGACCGGGCAATCGATGGGAGGTCATTTGACTTTATCGAGCGGCCTTCTCGTTGCCTGATCGCTGGGGCGCCGTGAGCCCTCATAGCGGAGGCTCTAACTTTGTTGAGAAGGGGTCGATTTGCAATCTCCACAATGTCCCGGGTTATGCCGTTTGGGGAGTTCGGGAGCCTTATGGGATTAATGCCGACAATCGGATCAACCGGAAGTGGGGTCAGGAAAATAAGCTCGCCTGGAAGTTTGTTGAAAAGAACGGGGGGCACACCATCTACCAAGATGAACTGCCCGCGGTGGCAGATTTTTTTCAGAAGAATACGCGGGACCTCTATCGCAAGAAAGTGGTCATGCGACAGCGGGGGAGCATGAAGTTCATCAAAACCTGGGGTGTCAAAGGTTGGCCGGAACATGAGGTTCACCATGAGAGCAAGCCTCTGCAATGGAATGTTCGGCACTGGGTCGAAATCGAAGCGAGGCCAGGTTTTCAGGGTAATTTGGAATATGTGGCCACAAACCAGGGCGGGAATCGAATTGAGATCGTCTCAAGTGAGGTCAGGAAAATGACGGTCTATCTTCATCCGAGGATGGTCGATTTTGATCAAGCGGTCAGGGTGATGGTGAACGGGGCCGTGGCCTTTGATGGAAAAGTCAAAAAGGATCCGGTGATGATGCTGGATTTCGTCAGGAAATTTGATGATCGCGGGAGGATCTTTTGGGGGAAGGTCGAGCTTGAGATTGCGACGGATGCCGAAGTGCGATTGGGCAACTAAGTTGATTGAGGTGGCCACGGTTTGGTGACGCCGTAGCTTTGACGTTGCTCGGAGTCTGAGAGAACGCCGTTTTGCATGAGGGTGATGAAGGCGAGGTTTTGGCCGTCGGGGAATTCGAATTGGAGTTCGATGGTTCCGGCGCGGTATTCGTAGAAGAGGATGATTTCGCCGTCATCGAGATCAGTCCAGTAGGGTTCGCCGAAGAGGGTGATGATTTCGTCTTTGGTGGTTAGGGTGGAGAGGGGGTGGATTTGATCCTGGATGAGGAAAGTGCCGGTGAAGTTTTTGAGGGTGAGGAAGGTGGAGTTGAGGAGTCCTTTTTTGCTTCCGAGTTCGTAACCGTCATTTTCAAATTTGAAGGTTTCGTCTTTCAAGAGAGCTTGGGTGAAGAAGTCGCCATCCCAGGGTTCCTTTCCGATGGGGGTTGCTCCGATGACGAAGGTCGAGAGATCGACGACTAATCTGCCGTTTCCGGCACCGGTGTTGAGATCGTCGCGGTTGGTGTCGAAGGATGAGAGAAGGCCCATGGGGGAATTGGAGAGTTGGGTTGAGGATGGGGCAACCAAGAAAATCACGAAAGATACGAAACTTGGTTGAGGGGGAGTTTTCGGCTGGTCACAAAAAAATCCAGGAAGTTGGATTATTTCCTCATTCAGAGGAGCGAGTGATTAACGAAATTTGCCTGGCGAGAGATTCAATGAACTGTGAAAGATGCGAATTCCTTGCAGTGGAGCCATTGGACTGTGTGTTTACGGAGTGATTGATCTCACGATGCGGTAGAAGCGGGTTTGGGTGGGGAGGGCTGAGGGGTCGATGAATTGGACTTTTTGGGTGGGTTCGGTGATGACGAAGGTGGAGTTTGGGAGGTCGTTGTTCCAGTCGGCGAAGGAATGGGTGTATTCGATTTGGTAGGTCCAGCCGGGTTCGGCGGTGAATTCGAAGCCGGGGGGGCTGGGGGCGGAGAAGTGGAGGGGGGTGAGTTCGATTTCGGGTATGCCGGGGGGGACGGCCCAGACTTGGCAGTCGGCGACGAGCATCCAGTTGTCGCCGTGGTTGGCGGGATTTACATCGGTGATCTGCCATTCGTAGGAGAGGGAACCTAAAGTACGAGGTTTATTGGAGTTGGTGAAGGTTTCATCGGCGAAGAGAGGGATGCCGTCGTGTTCGGCGGACCAGAGGTTGTTGAGGAGGTTTATTTTGAGGACGAGGAGTTGGAGTTCACCGGGGATGAAGTTGACGGTGGTGTCGGTGAGGGTGATGCCGTCGTCGCGCCAGATTTGGTAGAATTGTTTTTCGTTGGAGAATTGAATGGCGGCGAGGAAGCTGCCTTCTTCGTTGTAGAGGGCGACGAAGAAGGAGTCGTGTTGGCCATTGGTGGAGTCTTGGATGCCGATGAGGGTGTCGACCTCGATGAGGGCGGAGCCTTCGGTGGCGGAGTCGTGGTTGAAGACAAGCGCGACGTAGTTCCAGCGGGACTCGGGTTCGTTGAAGCCGAGGAAGGCGGACTTACCGAGGCCGGCGATGATGTTTTCGTCGATGCCCTGGATTCCGAGTGAGCCGCTGCCGGGGTTGCCGAACCAGTCGTCGGTTCCGGACCATTGGTTGGGGCCGAGAGGGAAGTCGTCGAAGTCAGTGGAGTAGAGGAGTCCGGTGTCGGCCCTGGTGTGGGCGACGAGAAGCGCGATGACGGCTAGGACTCTGAAGAACACTGTCGGAGGACTGTGATGAGTTTAGCGGCGGGGGCTCGCTGGCTTCGCTGGTTTCGCTGGTTTCGCTGGTTTCGCTGGCTTCGCTGGTTTCGCTGGTTTCGCTGGAAGCGGGACTTTAGGGTGAACGACCGGAGGGATCTGGGCCTCGACTACCGGGGGCGGGAGGGTGTCGAGTTTGAGGAGGAACTCGCGAGTGCTCACGGTGCTGTTTTTGTCTCCGTCGAGGTTGGAGAAGATACGCTTGGCGAGGCCGGGGTTTCGGGTTTCGGCTTGGGTGACCGCAGCGATGTTGCTAAACTCGGCGAGGGTGAGTTGTCCGTTTTGGTCGAGGTCGACTTCATTGAAACGTCTGACGCGACGGTCTTCGATGGTCTTGCGGATTTTTGCCTTGGCGGCTTCGCGTTCGCTGTCTGAGATGGCACCGTCGCGATCGAGGTCCCAGCGGTTGCGGAGGCGATGCTGGCGTTGAGTGCGGTCTTCGCGGAGGACTTGAAGTTCTTCATCGGAGAGGCCGCCGCTATCGTCGGCGTCGTAGATGGCGAGGTGTTCCGGAAGGGTGCCATTTCCAAAGGTTCGTTCGTCGGCCAGCGCGAGGGAGGGCAGGGCGAGGAGGATGAAAAGGAGGCGGAACATGGTGTTGTTGTTCAGAGAGACGCCCGGGAGTGGGTTTGCGTTACGAAGATTTTTCATGACGTGCTAGTCGGTGGCGGGTGGAAGTTGGAGGAGGCGGTCGCGCCCTTGCGAAGGGACGGGCGTGGCGGGAGGGGGAAGATGTTTGGCGGGCGAGGTTTGGTGATCGAGATCAGCTTCGAGCCGGGAAACGACTGATTGCCACCAGGCTTCTTTTTCGGTGGCGGTGGCGGCGTAGTCGAGTTGTTGTTCGATATCGAGGATGGCGAAGAGGGCGTCCTCAAAATCTGCGCGGGTGAGGGGTGGTCCGAGGAACTGAGGGGCGTCGGACTGATAGAGCGGGTAGGACATCCCGGGATCGTAGCCGAGGGTGGCCCGGATGATGGCGGGGTGGATTTGAGCTTGTTGGTCGAAGCTGAGGGCAAGGGTGCGGGTCAGTTCTTTGAGGCGGGGATCGGGGTATTCGGCTCTCGTCCTCTGCTCTCGTCGGGATGAGATTGATCGGGGATTTTCGGATGAAGAGGCGGGCCGGAAGGTGGTGGTGGAAGTCGTAGGGGGGAGGCTTTCTCCAGAGGACGATTCCTCAGTCCGCAAGCCGACCGCGAAGGCGGCGACGAGGGCGGTGAGTCCCAGAGATGGGTGGAGGAAGCGCATGGATGGGTGGGGTCAGCTGTGGGTGGGGAAGCGGGAGAGGTATTCTTTTTCGAGAAGTTTTCGGTTGGCTTCGAGGAGTGATTGTTGTCGGGGATTGAGCTTTGGGGCGATCTCGGTGTGGAACTTTAGGAGGTCTTGGTAGTATCGAAGCAGAGCTTCCTGCCTGCTGTCAAGGATCTCTGACCCCAGGGTTTGGAGCTCGGGAGTGATCCGGGCCTCTTGTTCGGGGGTGAGATCGAGTGATTTGCGAAGGGAGGAGAGGATTTCGTCGCCGATGGTTTCGGCAGGGGCGGTCGGGGCGAGTGGCGCCGGATCAGGGGGTGCAAGGCGTCCCAGGCCGAAGCCGCAGCCGAGGATGGTGATGAGGGCGGCTCCGATGAGGAGGGAGTCTTTGAGAGAATGAGTCATGGTTGAGTGGGGGTGGGAAGATCGAATTCGGGAACGGGGAGAAACTGGGTTTGAGGTTCCTGCAGATTGAGCAGGACAATGAGGGCGAGTGTAGTGGCACCTGCGGTGGCGAGGGAGCAATTACGGAAACGGTTGAAGAGCGGCGGCTTTTTGGCGAAGCCGGAGAGCGCGACGACGCGGGTGGCAAAGCCAAGGGGTGCTTCGGCGGAGGTGGGGTGCGCTGAAGTTTTGCGGAAGCGGGGGGCAAGTTTTTGCCATTGTTCTTCTGATTTTTCAGGCTTCATGTCGTGAGTGTTGTTGGGGGTTGTTTTTCGAGTTCTAGGAGGAGGGAGGTAAGTTTACGGCGGGCGCGCATGGCGGTGACACGGACGCGGGAGGGTTTCCAGTCGAGGAGGTCGCAGACTTCGTTGACGGATTTTTCCTCCAGATCGAGAAGGCGGATGATGATAGTCTCGCGTGGGTTGAGGTGGGCGAGGAGTTTGTCGAGGAGCTCGCGGGCAAGGCCGGGGGAGCCTTCGAGGGCTTGTGAATCGGAGAGGGAATCGAGCGGGGCAAGGAAGTCGGCTTCCTCGGTATCGAGTTCGGCGTAGCTCATGACCTTACGACGATTGAGGCGTCGGAGTTTGTCGTAGCAGGTGTTGAGGGCGATTTTGGAGACCCAGTGGTCGAAGGCTTTTTGGCCGGAGTATTGGGAGAGTCGGGAGAACATCTTTAGAAAGACTTCCTGGCACAGGTCCTCCTCGGCCTCACCTCGCGGGAGGTGACGGCGGACGATGGTGACGACGAGGGGGTAAAGCATTTCGACCAGTTCACGGGCAGCTTGTTGGTTTCCCTTGCGAACGGCCCCGAGAAGGTCCGGGGTCACGTTTGCTGAAGGATGATCCATGGGGTTAGCAGGGGTGAAGACGCCGGGCGGATGAGAGCGTTACCAGAAAAATGAATTTTTTACGAGGAAGCGCGCTGGGGGGAGATGGCGTAGGTTCATGGAAGCTCGGCGATTAGCTTTTGGCGGTTAGCTTTCTCGCTGTGGAGGCCGGTCGATGGGGCTAAGAGCTAACCGCGAATCGCCAACTCCGCACAGCTTGGGGGTGATTTTTTATCGTTCATTGGGTGACATGTTCCCCATCCAGTGCTCGAGGAAGAAGCGTTTTTCGCTGGTGAAGAGGTGGTCGGAGGTTCCGATGATGGGTCGGAGGGTGGTGGACATTTGGAGGGTGACGAGGAGGAAGATGCCGATCCAGATGCGGATGGGGTTCTTTTTTTCGGTGTCGGATTGGCTGAGCATTTTCATGAGGAAGCCAGTGCCGAAGGTGAGGGCAATGACCCAGGTGAGGATGACGAGGAATCCGAAGAAGGGTTGGGAATTAGTGGACTGGGAGAAGACCCATAGGACGGGGGTGAAGCCGAGGAGGAGGGCACCGATGAGGGCGAGACTGGCGGCGAGGCCTTGGATGATTTCGCGCAAGCGGAGGGTGGTGCCGGTGAGGGCGGTGAAGATGTAGAGGCTGGGGAGGCAAATGACGGAGGCGAAAGTGATGCCGAGGAT
This sequence comes from Akkermansiaceae bacterium, assembly GCA_047629805.1. Classification (GTDB taxonomy): domain Bacteria; phylum Verrucomicrobiota; class Verrucomicrobiia; order Verrucomicrobiales; family Akkermansiaceae; genus SW10. The sequence continues at coordinate 19,057 of JBLHUR010000115.1, forward strand.
TGTTTTCAGCGGAGCGGCCCAGAGTTGATCTCCGAAGGAAAAGCTGCCGAGGGTGACGCCGAAGATGAGGAAGCCGGCGAGGGT